>JAZSKL010000135.1:0-12170 GCA_045534855.1 Acutalibacteraceae bacterium | reverse complement strand
CTTCCGGGTATAAAAATTCCGTGGCGTTTATATGACCGTAAAAGCGGTAAGGCTATTGCCGATGTAATTACCCTTAATCATGAGAAAATTGATGATACCGAACCGTATGAGATTTTTGATCCGACCTATACCTGGAAACGTAAAATTGTTACCGATTTTGTAGCAAGGAAGCTTCAAACCAAAATTTTTGAAAAGGGTAAGCTGGTTTACAGTATGCCTTCGGTTAAGGAGATTTCCGAGCGCAGAGCCAAAGAGGTTGATTCTCTTTGGGATGAGGTTAAGCGTTTCGAAAAGCCACACACATATTATGTTGATTTATCGGCTGACCTTTGGGATTTGCGTAACGACCTGCTTAATACGCTTTCCTTTAAAAGTGAATAAGAAAGGATGATAGCTTTGAAAAAAACGGTTTGCTTGTTGTTGGCGCTGATGTTTGTGTTTCTTATTTCCGGATGTAAAGAAAAAAAGGAAGAGAAAAAGCAATATACCACCGATGTTGACGTTGAATATTATGCAAATCTCGGTCAGATGCCTGAAATAAAGGATTACAAGCTTGGTTACAGCGTTGAAGATATGCTTAGCGAGTTCGCCGCTTTGGAAAGTGCTGCTTCGGAAGAAGCAGAAGCTCACAGCCACGATGCTTTCTTCTATTTTATAAACGAGGGCAAGGAGTTTACGTCTATCAGCACCTCAAACGCTGAATTTTGCTATAAAAACAATAACCGCGAGGACGGAATATCCTGTATATTAAGCCTTGACGGAGCTTATGGTTTCTCAAAGGATTCCATAATTATTGAGGTTAAGGAAGCGCTGTCTGATTATAAGGTAAAGGAAGAAACGGTAGGAGAAGAGGGACTTCCCTTTATGCCGGTGATAAAGAATGCCGACTGCCTTACCTATACATTTGAAAAAAATAAAGTTACCTTTGTATTTGTCGAAAATGCACTTTGTGCTACGGCAATTTATAATGCCGATGAATGGAGTTTACATTGATGTCTGTTGAAGTAGATAAAAAAGTTATAAGATTACCGCTTTTAGCATTGAGGGGATTGGTACAGTTTCCCGGTATGATGCTTACCTTTGATGTTGGAAGAAAGAAATCCATAAAAGCAGTTACCGCCGCAATGGAATCTAACCAGAAAATCTTTCTTGTAGCGCAAAAGGATATTTCGGTTGATGACCCCAAATCCGATGACCTTTACCGTATAGGCTGTGTATGCCGTGTGCGTCAGGTGCTTAAAATGCCCGATGGCGGTGTTAAGGTGTTGGTTGAGGGTCTTTACCGCGCAACCTACAGCAATTTTTCGGGTGTAGGGTCTTTTTGTGTTGCGGAAATTACCCCTTGCGAGGAAAAGCTGAGTAAAAACCGCGCTATCTACATAGAAAGCTTTATCCGCCGTATAAGAAGTGAGTTTGAGCGTTATGCAGAGGTTGCAACCAATATAGCTCCCGATGTTATGATGACGGTTGCAACAAGCGAGGATTTAGCGTTTTTGAGTGATTTTATTGCTTTTAGTGTTCCGGCACCCTTTGATGATAAGCAGTATGTTTTGGAACAGCTTAATCCCGTGAACCGCGCCAAGATTTTATTGGAAATGCTTTCAAAAGAAAGAGAAATTACACTTATTGATAATAAAATAAGTGAAAAAACGCGCCGTCATATTGATGAAAACCAGCGTGAATATTACCTTAAAGAACAGATTCGCGCAATAAGCGATGAGCTTTACGGTGATGAAAGCGCAGATGAAATAGATGAATATTATGATAAAGTAAGCCGTATGAATGCGCCTGAAAAGGTTAAGGAAAAGCTTAAAACAGAGGTTTCAAAGCTTGCTAAAATGCCGTCAGGCTCGCATGAGGGAACGGTTGTACGCGGTTGGCTTGATACCTGTATTGCTCTTCCGTGGGAACAGCTTGATGATGTAAAGGTAGATATACAAAAGGCAGAAAAGATACTTGACCGCGATTTTTACGGTATGAAAAAGGTAAAGGAAAGAATACTTGAGATGCTTTCGGTTTACGCGCTTTCTCCCGAAATTACAGGTCAGATACTCTGCCTTGTAGGTCCTCCCGGTGTTGGTAAAACCTCAATAGGCAAAACCATAGCCGAATGTATGGGGCGTAAATTCTCTCGTATCTCTTTAGGCGGTATGCACGATGAAGCTGAAATAAGAGGTCACCGCAAAACCTATATCGGTGCAATGCCCGGCCGTATTATAAATGCGGTAAAGAATGCAGGAACCCGCAACCCGCTTATACTTCTTGATGAAATCGATAAGCTTGGTAATGATTATAAGGGTGATCCCTCTGCCGCACTTCTTGAGGTTCTTGACCCCGAGCAAAATCATACCTTTACCGATAATTTCGTTGAAATCCCCTTTGATTTAAGCAGAACGGTATTTTTAACTACTGCAAATACCCGCTCAACTATTCCCGAACCGCTTTTAGACCGTATGGAGATTATTGAGCTTGAGGGTTATACAAGAGAAGAAAAGTTTAATATTGCCAAAAAGCATCTTGTTGCAAAGCAGTTAAAACGCCATGCGTTAAGCAATAAAACCTGTAAAATTACCGATAGTGCGCTTTACGGTCTTATTGATTATTACACCCGCGAAGCAGGTGTACGTAAATTGGAGCGAACCATAGCATCACTTTGCTCTAAATCTGCAAGGAAGATTGCCTCGGGTGAGTGCGAAAAGCTGATAATCAAGGATAGCGATCTTGAAAAGATGCTTGGTAAGCACCGCTATAAACCGGAAGTTATCCTGGAAAATGACGAGGTAGGTATTATAAACGGTCTTGCTTGGACTGCTGTTGGCGGAGAAATTATGCAGATGGAAGTATCTGCTATGAAGGGCACAGGTAAGGTAGAGCTTACAGGCTCTTTAGGTGATGTTATGAAGGAGTCTGCTTTGGCGGCAGTAAGCTTTGTTCGCGCAAATGCCTCCCGCTACGGAATTGATGAGGATTTTTATAAGAGTACCGATATTCATATCCACGCAACCGAAGCCGCAGTTCCAAAGGATGGCCCTTCTGCAGGTGTAACTATTACTACCGCACTTATTTCAGCACTTACCGGACGTGAGGTTAAAAGGGATATAGCAATGACGGGTGAAATCACTATTCGCGGCAGGGTTTTGCCGATAGGCGGATTAAAGGAGAAGTCTATGGCGGCATATCGCGGAGGTGTTAAAACGGTATTTATCCCAAAAGAGAATATTCCCGATATTGATGAGGTGGATGAAACTGTAAAATCGTCCGTTCGTTTTGTGCCGGTTTCCTTTGTAGGTGAAATTATAGATGCGGCACTTGTTGGAACGGATGAAATAAAATCAACAGGAGATTGCTGCCACGCACCAAATCAAAAGAGTGTCGGCGGCAGAATTAGTCAGTAAAATAAAATGAATTATAATAATGCAGTTTTTGAAAAGGCATTTGGAACATCCGCACAGCTTACCGCATCCGATTTGCCGGAGGTTTGCTTTGCGGGGCGTTCAAATGTAGGAAAATCTTCGCTTATAAACCGCGTCCTTGGGAAAAAAGCGTTGGCAAGAGTAAGCTCACGCCCGGGAAAAACGGTTACTGTTAATATGTACAGGATTGAAAATATCCGCGTGGTAGACCTGCCGGGTTACGGTTATGCAAAGGTCTCATTTGCCGAAAGGGAACGCTGGAGCGACCTTATGGAGGGGTATTTTAAATCGGACAGAGATATAAAAATGGCGTTTCAGCTTATTGATATGCGCCATCCTGCAACCGAGTTTGATGTGGATATGCTTGATTTTTTAAGTCAGATGAATATTCCTATGACGGTTGTGCTTACCAAAAGCGATAAGCTTAATAAAACCGAGTATGCAAAAAGACTTGAGGAAGTAAAAGAACAGCTTGCAGATTTCGGAAGTGATATGCAAATAATTCCCTTTTCTGCACAAAACGGTGAAGGCGTTGAAAAAATACGCAGTTTGATAGAAAGTTGCGTAGGATAAAACGCGGTTTTTGGAAGTATTTGCGTCCCGATATGGTTAAACGCCCTATGTTTTTAGGTGCGTTTGCTTCGGTATCTGCCGTAGTTTTCTGTGTTTACGGTGAGGTCTCTGCCTTGGTGGCGGCGTTTGTGCTGTCGGTTGTTTTGACAGGCTTGATTTTTAATTATAAAAAATATCTGACGATAGTATTACCTGTTATTTTGTTTATTGCAACGGTAGTTTCGCTTTTTGGCACTGTAAAACAACAGAATAAGCTTGAAACGGCTGTTTCGAGACGTGATACCGTAACAATTACAGTTATGGATGAGCCGAGTTATGATAAAAGTATGGTTCAGTTTAAGGGCAAGGTTAATAAATCGAAAATATTGCCCGAGGGTCTGACGGTTCTGGTTTATGGTGAGAATAATGATATTTCGGTGGGCGATATAGTAAATACGGAAGTTTCGTTGAGTAGTGTTTATAACGGTAAAGAAGATATTTACTATTTGTCACAGGATATTTATGCCGAATTAGAAATTAAAAGTGAATTGGAAATTGAAGGTTACTCTGTGTTTTACCGCTTTCTCGGTAAGGTGCGCTCGTTTATTAAAAATACCTTGTATTCAAACCTTAAAAGCAGTAATGCATCAACCCTTTCTGCGCTTCTTGTAGGTGAAAAAAGTGAATTTACAACGCAGTTTCAAACTGCAGTGAGGAGTGCAGGCTTGAGTCACGTTATGGTGGTTTCGGGAATGCATCTCGCCATCATAATGAGTGGCATAACGGCTGTTTTAAGCCGTTTTTGTATAAGAAAGCTTTGGCGTAATCTTATTTATGTTACTGCGGTATTTCTTTTTATGGCAATCTGCGGTTTTTCAATTTCTATACAACGTGCCGCTTTGACTTATATTCTGGCAATTTTTGCAACCGTTATAAATCGCGATAACGATTCTCTTAATACCCTTTTGGCGGCTGTTTGCTTTATACTTGCATTTACGCCTTATGTACTTTTTAATATTTCTTTTCAGCTTTCGGTGCTGTCTACTATGGGTATATTGGTTATACTGCCAATGGCTGAAAGGCGGTTAAATAAATTTATTCCAAAGATTAAAATTATAAGAGAATGTGTTACCGCTTTTATAGGCTCAATAGCCGCACTTATAATAACACTGCCTGTAATAATCTGGCATTTCGGAAGCTTTTCGCTTATATCACCCGTAAGCAATATGCTGGTTTCTTATGCTGTTACGGTTGATTTATTGGTCACGGCTTTGGCACTTATAGTAAGCCTTGTTCTGCCGTTTGATATTTTTGTAAAGCCTCTGTTTTTAATATCAGGCATTTTGACCGATTACATAAATCGGGTTATTTATTTTTTCGGTTCGTCATCTGCTGTTATGGTGGAAACAAGCAGAAATTTTGCGCTTGCCTCGGTGGTTTTAATTGCAGTTGTTTTAATAGTAAAACGTATAATATTGCGTTATCAGTATTTTTCACAGCTTGAAAAAATATTATAAGGAGGGGAAATATGGCTGTAATTTTTGAAGATTCCTTAAAACGGGATATAAATAATTCGGATTTTGCGCCGGCATATATTTTGTTCGGTGAGGATGCATATCTTAAAAAGCTTTACACCGACCGTATTGCCGAAAAATCAGTAGACGGCGACCCTTTCTTTAATCTTCAGATTTTTAACGGTTTGTGTGATATTCAGTTGCTTTTTGATGCAGTAACGCAGTATCCTGTAATGAGTGAGCGCAAGTGTGTAGTGCTTAATGATTTTGATATTGAACACGCTTCAAAAACCGAGCTTGACGGTCTTATTTCACTTTTTTCCGAGCTTAATGAAAGCTGTGTATTGGTATTGCGTTTTGATTCGGTTGAGTTCGACCCCAATTCCAAAAAGAACAGCAAGGCTAAAAATATAGTTAGTGCCTGTGAAAAGAACGGCGGTAAGGCTGTGCAGTTAAGTCACCGAAAGGATAACGAGCTTTTTAAAATGCTTGTTGACGGTGCTTCAAAACGTGGCTGTAAAATGGATAATAATACTGCAAAATTCTTGCTTGAAACGGTTGGACCTGACCTTAATGTTTTAAGAAACGAGCTTGAAAAGCTGTGTCATTTTAAAAAGGACAGTGTTATCGATCGTGATACGGTTGAGTTGTTGTGCGCAAAATCAGTTGAGGCTTCGGTTTATGACCTTACAAAGCATATTTTTGATTGCGATGTTGCGGGTGCGCTCTCACTCCTTGACGGACTTTTTTATACAAGAGTTGAGCCGATGGTGATTTTGTATACAATTTCATCGGCATTTGTTGATGCTTACAGAGCTACGGCGGTAGTAAGGGCGGGCGGTAAGCTTTCGCAGGCGGCAACCGATTTAGGTTACGGCAAACGCGCCTTTTTGCTTGAACGTGCCGAGCGTAACGGCAAGAAATTAGATGGCAGAAAGCCCGAGCTTGTGTTTGATGCCTTAATAGAAGCCGACCGCCGTTTAAAAAGCTTCGGCGGCGATGAGAGAATAATTCTTGAGGAGCTTACGGTGCGCCTTTGTTATATCATTTCAAAGGGTGTATATGTATGATAAGGCTCGATATGCCTGTTATAGTAGAGGGAAAGTATGATAAAATCACCCTTGAAAATATTATAGATGCCTCAATAATTCCAACAAACGGTTTCGGCATTTTTAAGGATAAAGAGCGTTGCGAGTTAATAAGAGCGCTTTCTCAAAAAACAGGTGTTATTGTTATGACCGATAGCGATAACGCGGGTATGATGATAAGAAACCGCTTAAAGCAGATATGTACAGGCGGAAAAATAATAAATGTTTATATTCCGCAGATTTTAGGTAAGGAAAAGCGCAAAACTGCCCCCTCAAAGCAAGGCTTTTTGGGTGTTGAGGGAATGGAAGGCACAATAATCCGCGAAGCGCTTGAGCGTTGCGGGGTTTATGCAAAGGAGCAGACAGAAAGGAAAGATAAGCTTACTAAAGCTGACCTTTTTTCTTTCGGCTTTTCGGGTAGAGAAGAAAGTGCTGTAAAACGCAAAAGCTTTTGCGAATTTTTAAAACTGCCTTCAAACCTGTCAAGTAATGCTTTTTTGGAAATTTTAAATATACTTTTTGAAAAAACGGAATTTGAAGAAAAGGTGATTTTATGGCACCGCGAATGGGACAAAAAATAAAGCTTTTATATCTTGTTGATATTTTAAAACGCTATACCGATGAAGAGCATCCGATGTCGGCAACCGAGATATGCTCAATGCTCGAGGAAAACGGTGTTACCGCAGAGCGTAAGGCGATTTATAATGATATAGAGGTTTTAATACAATACGGATTTGATATTATATGTACCCGTGTGCCTAAAAACGGTTATTTTTTAGCATCGCGTGAGTTTGAGCTTCCCGAAATTTATCTTTTGGCAGATGCGGTGCGTTCTGCTAAATTTATAAGTGCTAAAAAAACAAGGGAATTGCTTAAAAAGCTTGACGGTATGTTAAGTCTTTATCAGGCAAAAAAGAGGGATAAAAATATTTTCTTTGATAGCAGTAAATGCACAAATGAGGAAATATACTATATAATAGACGGTATAAATACAGCTATCGAAGAGGACAGGAAAATAACCTTTGAATATAGCATCAGAACGCTTTGCGAAAACCGAGAAATAAAACCTAAACGCAAAACGATGAAGGTAAGTCCTTATGCTATGACCTGGCAGGATGACCACTATTATCTGATTGCAAATTATGAAAAATATGATAATCTTTTGCATCTGCGTGTTGACCGTATGCATTCGGTAGAGGTAACAGATGAAAAATCCCGCCATTTCAGTGAGGTGAGCGATTATACCGAGCAGTTCGATATTGCCGATTATACCAACCGCCTTTTTCAGATGCACGGAGGCAGTGTTGAAGATATAGAACTACGTTGTAATAAAAATCTTATGGAGCAGGTTGTTGACCGCTTTTCGGAAAATATTTTTGTGCGCGATGTAACCGATACCCATTTCACATTTGGGGTAAAAGCGGCTGTGAGCGAGGGTCTTATAAGCTGGATTGTAAGTTACGGCGGCGATATTAAGGTTTTATCTCCCGAAAGCTTAAAGCAGGGGGTTATTGACCGCGCAAAACAAATTTTAGGTGTATACCAATAATTAACGGTGATATATAATGTTTTTTAAAAATAAAGGTTCTTCATTTGATTGGCTTGTAGTAGGGCTTGGAAATCCGGGTCTTCAATATGCCGCAACCCGCCATAACGCAGGCTTTATGGTGGCTGACCGTATTGCTGAAAAATACGGCTGTGATTTTAATAAGAATAAACATAGTGCGGTTTTCGGGGAATGTAATATAAAAGATTGCCGAGTGTTGCTTGCAAAGCCGCAAACTTATATGAATCTTTCGGGTAAGGCTGTAAGTGAGATTGCAAATTTTTATAAGATACCAATGGATAGAATAATCATCATTTTTGATGATATTTCGCTTGATGTAGGCAGACTTCGTGTGCGCCGTAAGGGCTCCCACGGCGGTCATAACGGTATGAAGGATATTATTGAGCTTATGGGAAGCGATGAAATTGCCCGTATTAAGGTCGGTGTTGGCAAAAAGCCAAATCCCGAGTACGATTTAAAGGATTGGGTTCTTGGTAAATTCCCAAAAGAACTGCAGGGCGAGCTTGAGAAGGCGATTGATAATGCTGTAGATGCTGTTGGTATGATAGTTTCAAACGGTGTTGATAAGGCGATGAATCGTTATAACGGTTAATTTGTATGGAATTTTTAAATGATATAATGCTCAGATCCCATGAATACAGGGCGCTTTTGCGGGCTGTCAGGGATGAAAGGCTGCCGAGTGTTGCAACGGGGCTTTCCCGTATTCACAAATCGGTAACTGCGGCGGCACTTTGTCGTCATATAAATAAAAAAATAGTGCTTGTAACACACGATGAAGCTTCGGCAAACGAAATAAGGGATGACCTTTTTCAACTGGGCTTTAATGTGCTGAATCTTCCTTCAAGGGATTATAATATTGCCGATATTGTGGGATTTTCGCGTGAGTATGAGCAAAAGAGAATAGACACCCTGTCCAAACTTACGGACGGGGCTTTTGAACTGCTTACAGTAGCTCTTGACGCGGCAATTCAGCTTACTGTACCGCCTGAGGTTTTGTGTTATAACTGCTTTTCTGTAGAGCAGGGAAGTTCGGTTGATATAACTTCTCTTTGCGAAAAGCTTGTTAGTGCAGGATATATACGTACAGAACTTACCGAGGGTAAGGGTCAGTTTTCGGTACGCGGCGGAATAGTAGATATTTATCCAACAGCCTTGGAAAACCCTGTAAGAATAGAATTTTGGGGTGATGAGGTTGACGGTATTGCGTATTTTGACCCCGTAACACAGCGTAGGGGTGAGCCCATTGAAAGCGTTACCGTAACTCCTGCAAGGGAAATTATTTATGAAACGAACGAGCTTAAAGAAATACTCGAAAAGTATTTAAAGGATAATAAAAAGCTTACCGATAAACAGCGTGGGGTAATTACTCGTGATATTGATGCGCTTTCGGCAGGAATAAGCATTTGTCCTGACCGTTATTTGCCGCTCTTATATGGCGATTCAACCGTTTTTGATTATTTGGAAAATGCGCTTGTAATTGTTTGTGAAAGCGGTAATATGAATGAAAGACTTAAAAATCTTTCGTGGCAACAGTGTGAGGATATTAAAAATCTTATTGAGGATGGCTTTGTTTCTAAAAAAACCGCAGATTTATGGCTTGATAAAGCGCGGCTTTATTCTCATTTTGAAAAGGCGCTGTTTTTAGAAAGCTTCCCTAAAGGCAGCTATGAAATACCGCTTAAAGAGCTGTTTCAGTTCAGCTTTAAACGCTCAACTCCTTGGAGCGGCGATATAGATGTTCTGTGTGAGGACCTTTCCTATATAAAAAGTAATTCGGGCTGTGCCGTTGTTTTGGCGGGTGAAAAAAGAGCGGCAACCGTTCTTTGCGAACAGCTTGCGGAAAAGGGAATAGATGCAGTTTTTGATGAAAATCCAAATTCGCTTCGCGATAGCGGAGTAACTGTTTGCTGCGGCGGTTTATCTGACGGTTTTGAAATACCCGAAGCTAAATTCCTGCTTATAACCCATCGGCATATTGCGGCGGAGAGTAAAAAGGCTCGCAAACGCCCCAAAAATGCCAAGGAAATAGGCTCTTTGGATGAATTAAAGCAGGGCGATTATGTTGTTCATACGGCTCACGGTATAGGTGTTTTTGACGGTATAAACCGAATAACAAATAACGGAATTACAAAGGATTATATCAAGATAAAATACCGTGGAAGCGATGTGCTTTATGTTCCCGTAACTCAACTTGATTTAGTTTCTAAATATATTGGTGCCGCAACCGAGGATGGCGGTGTAAGGCTTAATAAATTAGGCGGTCAGGAATGGCAAAAAACCAGAAGCCGTGTTCGTGCCGCTGTTAAGGATATGGCAAAACAGCTTACTGCCCTTTATGCTAAAAGAATGGCAACAAAGGGTTATGCGTTTTCACCCGATACCGACCTGCAGAATAATTTTGAACGCCGTTTTGAATACGATGAAACCGATGACCAGCTTCGTTGCATAAATGAAATCAAAAATGATATGGAACGTGCAGTTCCTATGGATAGATTGCTTTGCGGGGATGTTGGCTTTGGTAAAACCGAGGTTGCGTTGCGTGCGGCATTCAAGTGTATAAGCGAGGGTAAGCAATGTGCGCTTTTGGTGCCTACTACTATTCTTGCTATGCAGCATTTTAATACCATTATGCGCCGTTTTGGAGATATGCCGGTTACGGTTAAGCTTTTATCGCGTTTTGTTTCGGCGAAGGAACAGGAAAAAACTATTTCGGGGCTTAAACGCGGTAATGTTGATATGGTTGTTGGTACTCACCGCCTTATTTCAAAGGATGTTGAGTTTAAAAATATAGGACTTGTAATAATAGATGAGGAACAGCGTTTTGGTGTGGCGCAAAAGGAAAGACTTAAAGAGCTTTATCCCTTTGTTGATATTTTAACCTTGAGTGCAACTCCGATACCGCGTACCCTTAATATGGCAATGTCAGGGCTACGTGATATGTCATCCTTAGACGAAGCGCCGGGGGACAGACATCCTGTTCAGACCTATGTTTTAGAGCAGAATACAGGTGTTTTGGTTGAGGCAATTGCAAAGGAAATCCGCCGCGGAGGTCAGGCTTATTACCTGCATAACCGTGTAGATACAATAGAAATATGCGCCGCAAGACTTAAACAAAAGCTTCCTGAAGCGCGGTTCGGTATTGCACACGGAAAGATGACCGAGGAGCAATTGAGTGAAATCTGGCGTCAGCTTTTAGAACACGAAATTGATGTTTTGGTTTGCACAACGATTATTGAAACGGGTGTGGATGTACCTAACGCAAACACCCTTATTATTGAAAATGCCGACCGTATGGGGCTTTCACAGCTCCATCAGTTAAGGGGCAGAGTAGGTCGCTCGCCAAGACGTGCGTATGCTTATTTTTGCTTTAGCAAGGGCAAACAGCTTTCGGATATTGCTTTTAAAAGACTTGAGGCAATAAGAGAGTATACAGAATTTGGTTCAGGCTTTAAGATTGCGATGCGTGACCTTGAAATAAGGGGAGCAGGCAGTATTTTAGGCGGTGAGCAGCACGGTAATATGGAGGCGGTAGGTTATGATATGTACCTTAAACTGCTTTCCGAGGCGGTAAGTGCTGAAAACGGTGAAACTGTAACGCAAGAGCCTGAATGTACCATTGACCTTAATATTCCGGCGCATATTCCCGAGGATTATATTGAATCTCTTCCTGCAAGACTTGGTATTTATAAACGCATCGCAGATATAAGAAATCAGGAAGATGTTGAGGATGTTATAGATGAGCTTTGCGACCGCTTCGGCGAACCGCCGAGTGCCGTTATGGGGCTTATCGATATAGCGCTTCTTCGCAATAAGGCATCTGATGCAGGAATATTTGAAATTACAGGAACTCCTGTTTCGGCGTTACTTCATATCACCAAGCCCGACCCAAAGGTTATAGAAAAGCTGACTTTAGGCTTTAAAGAACGCTTTTCAATATCGGCAAGCGGAGATATGGCGTATGCAATAAAGCTTAAAAAAGGTCAGCGAATGAGCGGCTTTGTAAACGAGCTTGTTAAAATAATTTAATAAATATAAA
>JAZSKL010000123.1:0-5273 GCA_045534855.1 Acutalibacteraceae bacterium | reverse complement strand
GATATTTTTAGTATTTTCCCGGCATTAAGTTCAATAATGACATGTGTAGCTTTATGGTGTGATAATGTAAAGAATACTAAGTTAATATCGTTATTTGTTGCAATAAGTCAGTTGGTATACGGTATTTCGGCTAATTCTTTAGCAAATGTAAGCAATGAGATTTTTTCAATATCATCAATAATAGTATCGTTTATAAGAAACAAATTTTAAAAGGAAAAATCAGTTCAAAAGGGGTAAAAATTATGGCAGAATTATTTTTAAAGGCTAAACCCGTATGGATAAATGAAGCACAAAAAGAGGTAAACTGCCGTGTTCAGTTTAAGACTTTTTGTGCAAAATCCGATTGTGCGAAAATACATATTGCTACAAGCGGTGTATATCAGCTTTGGATAAACGGAAAGTTTGTAGCGTACGGACCTGCAAGGGCAGGTAAAAACCATTTCCGTATGGAAAATTTTGATATTTCAAAGTATCTGACTTTAAATAATAACACCGTTCTTATTGAGGTTGCAGGTTATTACTGCTCTAACTTCTACATTATGCAGCAGCCTTCCTTTTTGCAGGCTGAAATTGTTGATAAAGAAGATGTACTTGTATCAACAGGATATGATTTTTCTGCACGCAAAAATCCTTATTATATTCAAAAAATTCAGCGTTACAGCTATCAGCGCACCTTTGCCGAAAGCTATAAAAATTCAAATGTTGATGCCTTTTTAACCGATGATACTGTGGGAAATGAAAAAATAGAAATCTGTGATGATAAAACTATAATTGAGCGTTTCGTAGATTATCCTCAATTTGAGGTTATAAGCGGAAAAGTTATATATTCGGGTGCAGTTGAAAAAATTAAACCCGAAACCTACATTTATGACCGTTACTGTTATGCTGTTGGTATGCGTGAGGGTGAATGTACCGGTTGGAAGTTAAATGAGGTAGAGGCTGCTCCTGAGCGTGATTATCAAGAGCTTAAATTTACCGTTTGTGATAAATTATCAAATGATAGTTTGCATCAAAATACATACAATATCTATGAGTTTTCGCATAATGCTACCGGTATGATTTCTTTAAGTGTTACTGCAAAGCAGGATGCTGTGTTATATCTTGCTTTTGATGAAATTATAAATGGTGATAAATTAAATCCAACCCGTTGCAGAGGCTGTAATATTATTAAGTATGAATTGCCGAAGGGTGAGCATAAAATACATACTTTTGAAGTTTATACAATGAAGTATCTGCAGGTAGTGGCGGTAAACGGAGAATGTGATATAAGTGCTGTAAATTTGGTTGAGTATAAGCATCCGTATATCGAAATACCGCAGTATGACGATGCGGATATTCAAACCGTAGTAAATGCGGCTGTTGAAAGCTACCGCCAGAATGCTGTGGATATTTTCACCGATTGCCCTTCTCGTGAGCGTGCAGGCTGGCTTTGCGACAGTTATTTTTTAGCTCGTGCCGAATATGCACTTACAGGTAAAAACATAGTTGAAGAAAGTTTTTTGGAAAACTTTTTACACGAAGAAATTTATGGAAAAGTACCCAAGGGAATGTTCCCGATGTGCTATCCTGCTGACCACCGCTTTGGAAGACATATTCCAAACTGGGCAATGTGGTTGGTCGTTGAACTGCGTGATTATCTTGACCGCACAGGTAAAAGTGAGCTTATTGACCGCTTTAAAAACAAGGTTTACGGGCTGTTGGAATATTTTAAAGGTTTTGAAAACTCCGATGGTCTTTTAGAGGATCTTCAAAGCTGGGTGTTTGTTGAGTGGTCAAGAGCAAATGATACCGATATGGTGCAGGGTATCAATTATCCGAGCAATATGATGTATTATTTAACCGTTAAATGCGCAGCCGAGCTTTACGGCGATAATGATTTACTTAAAAAAGCAGAAAATATAAAGGCTAAAATTTTAGAGCAGTCGTTTGACGGTAATTTCTTTGTTGATAGGGCGGTACGAACAAATGATGGGATATTCCCCGTACCTGAAAGCACCGAGGTTTGCCAGTATTATGCCTTTTTTGCAGGAATTGCCACAAAGGATTCTCATCCCGAATTATTCCAAAAGCTTGTAAATGAGTTTGGACCTAAAAGAGATATTCAGTATTGCTATCCTGAAATTTCTCCTGCGGCACCGTTTATAGGTAATTATCTGCGCTTGGAAATACTTATGAATTACGGTCTTTATTCTGAAATTATTGATAATATCAAGGGCTATTTCCTTTATATGGCAAAACGCACAGGAACATTGTGGGAAAAAGCAGAAAGTACTAATAGCTGTAATCACGGTTTTGCAAGCTGTGTTCTCTATTGGCTTAAAAGGATGAAAGAGGAAGAAAAATGATAATAAATCAATATACATTTGGTGATATGACGGTAAGTTATATTTTAAACCAAAAAGAAAGAGCCGTTATGCTCTTGTTACCGAAATGTACGGAATGTGATATTTTAAGCCAAAAGAATATTGCGGTTTATGATAATTCATCATTGGTTCATTTGTTACTTTCGAAGCATAACAGCGGTATGCTTTCAAACAGCTTTAAGTTTAGTGAAAGCCTTAAAAATCTTAAATTTAAAGAGCAGTATACCAAACAAGACGAAAACAGCATAACCGTTGTAACGGTTGAGGAAGCTGTTGAGGGTTACGGTATACGTCACAATCTTGTATGGTATAAGGGTGAAAAAGGTTTTGAGGTATTCACTGAATTTTACAATAACTCAAATGAACTTTTGGAAATTGAATATATAACCAGTGTTTCCCTCGATGCTTTAAGTCCGCTTCTTGATAACGAAGGAAGTAAAAAGCTTAATTTCCATCGTTTTAAGGCGGGTTGGTGTATGGAGGGCTTGCATCAGGTAAATAGCCTTTGTGAATTAGGTCTTGAAAGGGCGTGGACAACCTCTGCCGAAAGCCTGAAATTCGGTGCTGTAGGTACAAGAAGCGTGAGAGAGTATCATCCTTACGGTGCGGTTGAAGATACTGAAAACGGTGTTATTTGGGGAGCTTATCTTGCTCATAATGCATCATGGCAGATGGAACTTACCCGCCTTTTGGACGGTGTTTCGCTGTCAATAGGTCTTGCGGATAGCGTTACAGGTCTGTGGAGCAAAAAAGTATCGTCTGGTGAAAGTTTCACAACACCGTCAGCCTATATTTCGGTTGCAAACGGTTCTATAGCTGAACTTTCGAACCGCTTGCTTTCAATGAGACATAGGGCAATAGATGCTTACGGTGAAGACGGACTTCCAATTGTTTATAATGACTTTGTAACTACTTGGGGCAAGCCTACAGAAAAAGCTCTGCTTAATATGGCGGATATTTTGGGTAAAGGAAAAACAAAATATTTTGTTATGGATGCAGGTTGGTATAAGCCTAACAGCTCTGTAGGAGATTGGATTGTAAGTCCTACAGCTTTCCCAAGTGGTATGAAAGAATATTGCAAGCAGATAAGAGCGAAAGGTATGATACCCGGTATCTGGATGGAGTTTGAATGTGCTGAAGCTCCCTCAATAGCGTCTGTAAAGGAATTAAATGACCTTAAATAAAAAAAAGACGGTAGGGTAATCATCGGTGAGGTTATTAACGGCAGGCGTGAAAACTTCTTTGATTTCAGAAATCCCGAGACAATAGAATACCTTGATGAAAAGGTTATAAAATTCCTTAAAGAAAGCGGATTTGGCTACATAAAGGTTGATTATAACACAAGTCCGGGTGCAGGTGTTGACGGTGATGAAAGTAAGGGTGAAAACCTACGTCAGCACATGCTCTGTGTAAGAGATTTCTTTAAGCGAATGAAATCGGAAATTCCCGAACTTATAATTGAAAACTGTGCTTCAGGCGGTTGCCGATTAGAGCCGAGTATGATGGATATAACTGCAATGACCTCTGCGAGCGATACCCACGAGGGATATGAATGTGCTGTTGTTGCGGCAAATCTTCATTATTTAACACCGCCCCGCCAAAATCAGATATGGTGTACTCTAAAGCCTGAATATACTGCCGAGAGATTTTCTCATATTATTTCTCAAGGCTTTTTGGGACGCCTTTGCTGGTCGGGTCTTATTGCCGAACTTTCAGATGAACAGCTTAACGAAATGTTCGAAGCAGAAAATTTCTATGAACAGGTATCTCCGATTATCAAACGGGGTAACAGCTATATTTACCGTACCGATTTGTGCAGTTTCCATACTCCTACCGGTACACAGGCAGTTTTGCGTTACAATGAGGATGAAAGTCAGCTTTTGGCAGTTGTTCATTCGTTTGAAGCTGCAAAACAACTGGAAATTGATACGAAAGAAAACTATAAACTCGTAAAATCGCTTTATAATGCATCTGTAGAGGTGTCGGGAAATAAGCTTGTATTTAACCCCCAAAGTGATTTTTGCGGTAATGTATATCTTTTTGAAAGGGTATAAAATGAAACTTAATCAAATTTTTACAAACGGTACGGTTTTTCAGGCGAATAAGCCCATAAGACTGTACGGTACGGGAAGCGGTACTGTTTCAGCTTCTATTTCTTCTTCGGTAGCAAAAGCTGAATTTAAAGAAGAAAAATGGCTTTTGGAATTACCTGCACTTGATTATGGCGGACCGTACACCTTAAATATAAACCTTAATGGCGAAGAAATCATTTTAAATGATATTTATATAGGCGAGGTCGTGCTTCTTGCTGGACAGTCAAATATAGCAATGTCTCTTGGCGGCTCGTCTTATCCAAAAGAAGAATATATCGAGAACTTGTTGGTGCGTTGTTTTAATGCCGAGCATTTCGGCGGTCAGGGACATTTTAATCCTTCAGACGGCTGGGTTAAATGCACCAAGGAAAACGCTGAACATTTTTCAGCGATAGGTTATCATATTGCTGATGAAATGAGCAGGGAAAAGGGAATAGCAGTGGGTCTTATAGCCTGTTGTATGGGTTCTTCGGTTATTGAAAGCTGGATGCCTACAGAAATTGCAAATCAAGAACGTTTTTTCTTGCCAAAAGAGGAAAAATACGATTCTCCTTATGTTCACGGTCCTCATAATGAAAACGGAGCGCTTTATAATGTCAGACAACAATCGGTTGTTCCGTTTACGGTTGGAAATGTTGTTTGGTATCAGGGTGAATCAAATACCGGTAAGGGTGAATGGAAAATTTATACCGATCTTCTTGAAGCGCTCATAATCCGTTGGCGCGAGGACTTTATGGATGAAAAGCTTCCCTTTGCGGTGGTTCAAATTGCCGATTGGGATGAAAGAGATGATGATGCCTGGCACGGTATTCAAAAA
>JAZSKL010000041.1:0-4199 GCA_045534855.1 Acutalibacteraceae bacterium | reverse complement strand
CGTTCATTCCAAGAGTATTTTATGAAAACATACACTATATATACCTGTCAAAAAATGGAGATTTAATTTATGAAAAATCAAACCGAAGTTATAGAGTATATACATTCATTAGGCTTTTTTTCAAAAGAAGCTTCTCTTGAGAGAATAACTGCAGTTTTGGAAAAACTTTCCAATCCGCAAAATAATTTTCCCTCAATTCATATTGCCGGCACAAACGGAAAAGGTTCAACCGCGGCGTTTACGGCAAGCATTTTCAGAGCTTTCGGTTTAAAAACCGCACTTTTTATATCTCCTTATATAATTGAATTTCGTGAAAGGATAAGTATTAACGGTAATTTTATCCCTGAAAGTGATCTTGTTCGTTTAGCGAAAAAGGTAAAGGAAGCAGGGGTTGACCTTACCGAGTTTGAGTTTATAACAGCAGTTGCTTTTTTGTATTTTTCCGAGCAGAAATGTGATGTTGCCGTTATAGAAACCGGTCTTGGCGGAAGACTTGATGCAACCAATACCCTTAAAAATGTTTTAGTTTCGGTTATAACAAAAATAGGACTTGACCATACCGCAATTCTTGGCGACAGCATAGAAAAAATAACAGCCGAAAAGTGCGGTATAATTAAAAATGACCTTACCGTAAGCTGTCCGATGCAGGATTATAAAGCAATCGAAATAATAGAAAAAAATGCTAAAAATTTAATAGTGCCGTCTGTTTCACAGCTTCAGATTAAAAGCATAACACCCTCGGGTAATGAATTCTTTTATAAGGGTATAGGATATAAAACCCGTCTTTCGGGAAATTATCAGATATACAACGCTTTAACGGCTATAGAAACGGTAAAAAACAGTGGATTTTTGATAGATGATGAAACGGTCAGGGAGGGTCTATACAACGCGCAGTTTCCTGCAAGACTTGAGCTTTTTAAGGGAAATCCCGATATAGTTCTTGACGGAGCGCACAATCCTGACGGTGCCGCGGCTTTAAAAGAAATAATGCAAAAGTACAGCGGTAATATTACGGCGGTAATAGGTATGATGAAGGATAAAAATGTTGATGAAGTGCTTAAAACGCTGCTTCCGCATTGTAAAAGCGCAGTAACTGTTACGGTTGAGAATAATCCGCGTGCTATGAGTGCTTTGGAATTAGCGCAAAAGGCTAAAGAATATTGCGGTGATGTTGAGTCGGCTGAAAATCTTACAGAGGCTTTAAAAATTGCCGAGAGTAAAGGGGAACCTGTATTTATTTTCGGCTCGCTGTATTTGGCTTCGGCTGTAAGACCGCGGCTAATTACAAAATGATTTTCGTTTCGACAACCGAGTATGACACAAAATTTAAGGACAATGCCTTATTATGTTAAGTAAGGCTTGTCCTTATTTTTTATGAAAGGATTTTTATGATGGCAGTTGAAATAAATGTAACGGGCGAGGTTGTTACGGCTTATATTTCGGGTGAGCTTGACCACCACAGTGCGCGGTTCATACGCGAGGAAATAGATAGTGCTGTGGAGTTTAATATGCCCACTCTCTTAATACTGAATTTTGAGGGTGTAAGCTTTATGGACAGCTCGGGAATAGGGCTTGTGATGGGACGTTATCGCAATCTTTCAAAAACGGGAGCACAGCTTCATATAGCGGGTGCTTCACCGCAGATTTATAAGGTTTTTAAGCTTGCGGGTATAGAACGCCTTGCAAGGTTAGAGGATACAATTCATTATAAGGGGAGATAGAGTATGTCAGTTATAAATCAGTTTTCATTAAATATTCCTGCACGTTCTGCAAATGAGGGCTTTGCGCGTGCGGCGGTTGCGGCGTTTGCCGCACAGCTTGACCCTACGCTTGAGGAGATAAGCGATATAAAAACCGCAGTTTCAGAGGCGGTTACAAACTGTATTGTTCACGCTTACGGCGAGGGAACGGGTAAAATTTACATAAACGGCAGTATTACGGATAACGGTGAAATAAGAATAAAAATACGTGATAACGGTTGCGGTATAGAAAATATAGACCGTGCAATGGAACCGCTTTATACAACTGTAGGCGGAGAACGCGCAGGTCTTGGATTTGCGGTTATGCAAAGCTTTATGGATGATATAAAGGTTCGTTCCTCACTCGGTAAGGGAACTGTTGTAACCCTTTTAAAGCGTGTACGTCCGAGATATACCGTAAATGGTTGAGTCTAAAATTTCACGCGAGAAGTTTATAGAAGAAAATTTAGGTCTTGTGCATTCACTTTGTCACAGATTTAAGGGTAGGGGAATAGAGTATGACGACCTTTATCAGGCAGGCTGTGTCGGTCTTGTAAAGGCTACCGATGCTTTCGATGAACAACGGGGTCTATGCTTTTCAACCTATGCAGTACCTGTAATTTTAGGAGAAATACGCCGTCTTTTCAGGGATGGCGGAGCTGTTAAAATTTCACGAAGCTTAAAGGAGCTTTCTTTAAAGGTGACGCGGCTTAGTACGCAAATGGCAACAGCACTCGGTCGTGAGCCTACAGTATCGGAGCTTGGTGAACGGCTTGGATGCTCTGCCGAAGAAATAACCGAGGCAATAGCCGCCGCACGTCCCGTAGTGTCTCTTACCTATGAGGACGGCGATTCGGTTTCGGAGTATCAATTGCCTACAGTAAGTGTTGAAGAAGAGCTTGCAGATAAATTGCTTATATCCGAAGCTTTAGACAAGCTTACCGATACCGAACGAAAAATAGTTTCTTGTAGATTTTATCACTCAATGACCCAAAGCAAAACTGCAGAGCTTTTGTCAATGTCGCAGGTGCAGGTATCCCGCGCCGAAAAAAAGATACTGCAAAAACTAAAACCGCTGCTTATGTAAGCTGCGGTTTTGATTTTTTATATTAAAGCCTCTATTTGTTCTTTTGTTGCGAGGTCATCGGTTGCGGCGGTGGCACTTCCTGCCGCAAGGCTTAAATTAAAGGCGTATTCAAAGCCGTTTTGAAGCCCGGCTAAAAAACCTGCAATCATTGAATCGCCTGCTCCGACTGTATTTACAGGGGTTATTTTAGCGGCACTTTTTCTATGTATTTTGCCGTTTTTGTCAAGTAATAACGCACCGTCTGCTCCCAATGATACCAAAACATTCTGTGCGCCTTTTTTCTGTAAAAGCGATGCCGCATTTGCGATTTCTTTATCGCTTGCAAGCGTTTTTTCGCAAAGCTCACTTAATTCGTCAAGATTAGGTTTTATTAGAAATGGTTTGTATTTGAGTGTAGAAAGAAGTGAATTTTTTGTTGTATCAACAACGGTTGTTATATTCTTGCCGTTAAGCCGATTTAAAATCATTTCGTATATATTATCGGGCAGAGTAGGGGGTATACTGCCTGCAAGCACCAAAATATCGCCGCTTGTTAAAGCATCAAGCTTTTTAAAAAGCATTTCAATATCATCGGCAGTGATTTCCGGACCGCTTGCGTTAATTTCGGTTTCAATTTCACCTTTAAGCTTAACATTGATTCGTGTCATTCCGTTTTTAAGCTTTATAAAATCGGTTTTAATTCCAAAATCAGTTAAAGCTTTTTCAAGCTCCAAACCTGTAAAGCCTGCAGTAAAGCCTAAAGCGGTGTTTTCAACCTCGAGATTTGAAAGCACCCTTGAAACATTTATTCCTTTTCCGCCGAAAAATATTTTTTCAAGCCTTGAGCGGTTGGTTTTTCCGAAATTCAAGGTATCTGTATATAAACAGTAATCTATTGCGGGATTAAAGGTTACGGTGTATATCATGGTTTCTTTGCCGCCTCCCTTTTATAGCGTATTATGCCGATTATTGATGAAACAACAGCAACCGTTTCGTTTATCATACCTCCGATTGAAAGAGCGAATACATCATAAGTAAAAACCAAAGGAGAGGTTAAAAGAATACTTTTTCTGATAGTTTGCGGGTTTGGAAGAGCGGTAAAAAGCGTATTTAAAGCAAGACCTGCAATTATAAACAGCGAATAATAACCTTCCCAGGAGAAAATACTTAACACGACCATTATAACTGCAAAAAATATAGGGAAAAGCTTACTTTGGAAAAACTTTTTATCGTTATTGTAATATACAATATTCCTTAAAATCACAACAAAGTTTGGAATCACTGCAGATGCGGCAGAAATCATAAAGTAATGAATACAAAATAATCCGCCAGTAACCATTTGAATTATCATCATCTTTTTGTAAACTGTTGTCTGGTATGTAAAAAAATAAAAA
>JAZSKL010000080.1:0-2307 GCA_045534855.1 Acutalibacteraceae bacterium | reverse complement strand
GTGTGTCACGCCAGACGATAAGCTCGCTTGAACGCGGTCGATATAACCCGTCTATCACCCTTGCATACAAAATTGCAAAATATTTTAATATGACTATTGAGGATGTATTTTTATTCGATGATAACGATTTAATATAGGAGGTAATATTATGAAGCACAACAACAGAATAATCGTAAGCATCGTTTGGATTATTACAGGAATTGTTTTAGTAAGCTTATCTTTTATGGGTAAAGTGGATTCCTTTTGGAACGGTATGGGTTCGGGTCTGCTGATTATAGGTGCCGCTCAACTTTTGCGCTTTTACCGCTTTAGCAAAAATCCTGTTTACCGCGAAAAAACAGAAATTGAGCAAAACGATGAAAGAAATCGTTTTATAAGCAGTAAAGCATGGGCTTGGTCAGGATATTTATTCATCTTGATCGCCGCAGTTTGCTGTATCATCTTTAAAATTATAGGTGAAGATTTATTATCATTGGCTGCATCAACAGCAGTATGCCTTATGATGGTCTTATATTGGATTGTTTACCTTATTTTGAAAAAGAAATATTAAAAACCCAAAAATGCGGAAGAAGTTAAGTGTAACTTCTTCCGCATCAATTTTAACCATTTAATTTACTTTATCCTAAATTTTCAACTTTTTTAATCACCGCAACCTATAAGGCACTTAACCAAGCAGGCGGTAGAAGTCACGGTAAGCGAGAAAAACAACAGCAAAAGACCCGAAAGTATAGCCCCTATAACACTGCCTGCAGCAAATGTTACTGCCAAAAGTATAATTGCCAGCAAAACAGTAAACAAAATGCCGGTTATAAGAGCCGATACAATTGTACACAGTCCGCTACAGGTACACCGTCTTGACAACGCGGCTGCTATAAGTGCTACTGCAAGATACACAACAGCAATACCAAGTACAACCCACAAAAATACCGTTGTTACGGTTATAACCGCAGTTATCTGAAGAAAGGCAGTAATTATACCAATTATAACGCTTGCAATAACCGCAATTCCTGTGCAGTTACTTCTGCAATCACAACAAAACAAACTCATTCGTTTTTCACCTCCCATTACAATATATGTAAATCTATCTTTGCGGTGAAGTTGTAAAAATACTGCAAAAAAACATCATTTAAAGAATTAGAAAAAAATTACGGGGAATACTTTTTAAAAAACATATGTAATACAATTTTTTTATACAAAATTATGGTCTTATAATCTTGACAATTTTATACTGTATAGGTATAATTTAGAATAGATTATTATGGGGTTTAATGTTCACTGTTTTGTAACTTTGAATGAATAATTGTATATAAAGGCTATATATAATTACAGTACAATACAACCTTAAAAAATATTTATTACCGAACGGAGCGACCGTAAAATGGAAAACAGTAATTTAACAAAGGCTTATGAGCGTTGGCTTGAAAAAGCAGTTCGTGATGAGGATGTTGTAAGCGAGCTTAAAGCGATGTATGGAAACGAAGCACTTATCGAGGATGCTTTTTACCGTGAATTAAGCTTTGGAACAGGCGGACTGCGCGGTGTTATCGGTGCCGGTACAAACAGAATGAATGTTTACACCGTTGCAAAGGCTTCAAAAGGTCTTGCAGACTATGTTGTAAAGCACTACGAGGCTGATAAGCGCATTATAGCAATAAGCTATGATTCACGTATTAAATCCGATTTGTTTGCGCGCGTTGCCGCAGGCGTTTTTGCAAAATGCGGAATAAAGGTATTTATTTACACAAACCTTATGCCTACCCCCTGCCTTTCCTTTGCAGTACGTGAGCTTGGTTGTGCCGCAGGTATTATGGTAACAGCATCTCATAACCCCTCAAAGTACAACGGCTACAAGGTATACGGTGAGGACGGATGCCAGATAACAAGTGAAGCCGCCGAAGAAATTTTAGCAGAAATCGAAAAGCTTGATGTTTTTGATGATACAGATTACATTGATTTCGAGGACGGTCTCAAATCCGGTATTATAAATTACATTCCCGATAGTGTTTATGCCGCCTTTGTTGAAAAGGTTAAGAGTCAGTCCATGTTAAGCGGTGAGGAAATCGATAAAAATGTTGCTATCGTTTACACTCCTCTTAACGGTTCGGGCTTAAAGCCTGTTCTTCGTACCCTTTCCGAAAGCGGTTTTAGTAATGTTACGGTTGTTTCCGAGCAGGAAAAGCCTGACGGCAACTTCCCCACCTGCCCCTACCCCAACCCTGAAATACGCGAAGCTATGGCACTTGGTATTGAGTATGCCGAAAAGAATCAGGCTGATCTTCTTTTAGCTACCGACCCTAAGTCGGATCG
>JAZSKL010000279.1:0-9137 GCA_045534855.1 Acutalibacteraceae bacterium | reverse complement strand
TGCACTTTGAACTTTGCACTTACTTTTTAACTATCTCAACCTGAGTTGCAACAAGGCTTTCGCCGCAGTAAATCTTGCGGAGCTTGGGCTTTTCAATCTTGCCGGTAGGGTTACGGGGTACTTCCGCAAAGATAAGCTTGTGGGGACGCTTATATCTGGGCAGGTCACGGCAGAAATCGTTGATATCTTCTTCATCAGCCGTAAAGCCCTCTTTGATTTCGATAACGGCGGCGGCAATTTCGCCCAGACGTGCGTCGGGAAGACCGATAACCGCAACATCCTTAATACTTCCCATTTGACGAAGGAAGTTTTCTATCTGAACGGGATAGAGATTTTCTCCTCCTGTTATGATAACATCCTTTTTACGGTCAACAAGCCAGATAAATCCGTCCTTATCTTCCTCTGCCATATCGCCGGTATAAAGCCAGCCGTTATGTAAAACCTCATCGGTTGCCTTGCGGTCCTTATAGTAACACTTCATAACACCGGGACCTTTAACCGCAAGCTCGCCAACCTCACCTTTTTTAACCGACTGACGGTTTTCATCAACAATATCTATTTCCCAACCGTAGCCTGCTTTGCCTATTGCACCAACATGGTCAATATTCTCCATACCGAGGTGAACACAGCCGGGGCCTATAGATTCGCTGAGTCCGTAGTTTGTATCATAAGCGTGGTTCGGGAAAACCTCTCTCCAACGCTTGATAAGAGCGGGGGGTACGGGCTGTGCGCCTATATGCATAAGACGCCATTTGGAAAGGTCATAAGATGGAAGGTCGATATCCCCTCTTTCAATTTCATCCAAAATATCCTGCGCCCACGGCACTAAAAGCCATACTATACTGCATTTTTCAGCGGCCGCAGTGCTTATAATAAGCTCGGGAGTTGTTCCTTTAAGCAAAACAGCCTTACCGCCAACCAAAAGACTTCCGAACCAATGCATTTTAGCACCTGTATGGTAAAGCGGCGGAATACAAAGGAATACATCCTCATGGGTTTGTTTATGATGATTCTGTTCAACCTTGCAAGAATGAGTAAGGCTTGCGTGTGCGTGCAGAATAGCCTTTGGGAAACCGGTTGTTCCGCTCGAAAAATAAATTGCGCCGTCATCCTCATCGGTGATTTCAATATTGGGGTCTTTATCATCGAAGCGGTCAATCATAGCATCGTAGCTGTCAGCAAATGCGGGGCAGGCATCACCAACATACATCCACATCTTAACCTGCGGAACCTTTTCAAATATTTCCTCGATTCTTCCTATAAATTCAGGACCGAAAACTATAAATTCCGAATCAGATTTTTCAAGGCAGTATTTGATTTCATCGGCGGCATATCGGTAATTCAGCGGAACAGCAATAGCACCTGCTTTTAAGATACCGAAATAAATCGGAAGCCATTCAAGGCAGTTCATAAGCAGAATTGCAACCTTTGTTCCCTTTTTTACACCGCGCTGTAAAAGCAAATTCGCAAAGCGGTTGGCTTTTTCGTCAAACTCGCCCCAGGTCATTTCCCTGCGGTAATTTTCGCCAACGCTCTGAATGAGAGCAAACTCACGCCAAGTCATACGCTTTTGAGCGCCTGGATTTATCTCAACAAGACTTACCTCATCACGGTAAAGCTCGGCATTTTTTCTGAGCAGATCGGTAATCGGCATAATTTTAAAATTCCTTTCAGTTGAACAATGGGTAAATTTATTTGTAGCTTCAAAGCGGATTTCACGCCCAATTTATATGCTGTGGGTGGAATGTAAATACATCAATTGCCTTGGCATTTGAACGGATAATCTCGGCCAACGGCTCAACAACAACATCCTCGGTTGAGTAATGCCCTGCATCAAAGAGCGAAATACCGAAATTTTTAGCATCTAAAAAGAAGTTGTGCTTAACATCGGCTGTAACTAATGCATCCGCACCTGATTTTACGGCTTCCTTAATAAAGTCGCCGCCGCTTCCCGAGCAAACAAGAACCTTTTTAATCGGGCGACCGCCATCAACATACTTAATTTCGCAATTAAGCTTTTCTTTAAGCCTTTTTGCCAGCGTTTTGCTGTCGCATTTACTTATTTCGGCTAAACGAAGTCCGTATCCGTCCGATGCGATATAGGTTTTGAAATCTTCAAAGCCCAAAGCCTTGCAAAGGCAGTCATTAACACCGCCTATGCCTACATCAAGATTTGTATGCATAGAAATTACCGAAATACCGTTTTTCAAAGCCTTATAAACAACGCTTTCGGCGGTAACTGTTTTTAAGGGGTTAAAAATTATCGGATGATGGGTAACTATAAGGTTTGCACCGCACCTTACCGCCTCATCTATTGCCGCATAATCACAGTCAAGCGCTACTAAAACGCAGGTAATTTCAGCATCCTTATCCCCCACAAGAAAGCCTACGTTATCAAAATCGCAGGCATTCTCAACGGGATAAAGCTTATTTAAAATATCAAAAATCTCTACGGTTTTCATCTTTACTTTTTAGCAAAAGAATCTTTAAGAGAAGCGGTTCTGTTGAACACGAGATTATCTGCGGTGCTGTCGGGGTCTACCGAGAAGTAACCCTGACGCATAAACTGGAATGTATCTCCTACATTTGCATCGGTAATATCTCTTCCAACCTTACAGCCTGTAATCACCTCAAGAGAATTGGGGTTAAGATTATCGGCAAAGGAGGAAACGCCCTCTTCGTCACTTGGGTTTTCAACATTGAAAAGTCTCTCATAAAGTCTTACTGTAACATCCTTGCAGTCAAGCGCATTAACCCAATGGAGTGTACCCTTTACCTTTCTGCCGACAGGAATTTCACCGCCGCCCGGAAGGGGGTCATAGGTACAGTGAACAACGGTAATGTTGCCGTTTTCATCGGTTTCGTGAGAAGCATACTTAATATAATAAGCACCCTTGAGACGAACCTCTTTAGCAGGACACAAACGGAAGTATTTTCCGGGCGGGTCTAACATAAAGTCATCCTGCTCGATATAAAGCTCGCGCGAGAATGTAACCGTTTTTTTGCCAAGCTCGGGCTTGTTGGGGTTTACCTCAACCTCAATTTCCTCTGTCTTGTTTTCGGGGTAGTTATCTACAACTATTTTAAGCGGACGAAGCACCGCCATTGCGCGGTCGGCGTTAAAATTAAGATTATCTCTTACACAGGATTCCAAAAGCGCATAGTCAATAACGCTGTAAGCCTTGGAAACACCGATTTTATCAACAAAAGCTCGAACAGCTTCAGCGGGATAACCTCTTCTTCTCATACCGCAGATTGTTGCCATTCGGGGGTCGTCCCATCCCGAAACCAATCCGTCATTAACAAGCTTTAAGCACTTACGCTTACTTGTAAGAGTGTAGTTTACGTTCATACGCGCAAACTCAATCTGTCTCGGAGGCTGTTTAATATCGCAGGCAACAAGTACCCAATCATAAAGCGGACGGTGGTTTTCAAACTCAAGCGAGCAAAGCGAATGGGTAACGCCCTCTTTTGCATCACTCAAGGGATGAGCAAAGTCATACATCGGGTAAACGCACCACTTATCACCTGTGCGGTGGTGATGAGCCTTTAATATACGGTAGATAATCGGGTCACGCATATTAAGATTGGAGGAAGACATATCAATCTTTGCACGAAGCACCATTGCGCCCTCATCAAACTCGCCCTCGGTCATACGGCGGAAAAGCTCACGGCTTTCCTCTATGGGGCGGTCACGGTAGGGGCTGTTTGTACCTGCCTCTGTAAGAGTACCGCGTAAAGCTCTTATCTCATCGGCGCTTGACTCATCAACATAAGCAAGTCCCTTATCAATAAGCTTTACGGCACATTCATATATAAAATCAAAGTAATCCGAAGCAAAGAAAACCTCATCCCACTTAAAGCCAAGCCACTCAATATCCTTCTTTATAGCATCAACATACTCAACATCCTCTTTTGTGGGGTTGGTATCATCAAGGCGGAGATTGCACTTACCGCCGTACTTTTCGGCAGTACCGAAGTCAATGCAGATAGCCTTTGCGGTACCTATATGAAGATAGCCGTTAGGCTCGGGCGGAAAGCGGGTCTGAACATAAGGGTAAACCCCTTCCTTCAAATCCTCATCAATAAAATCGTGAATAAAATTGGAGGGAGCGGACTCCTCGGCAATAACATTTTTCTCAAGTTCCATAAATTTAAAACCTCGGTTTTTAATTATAAAGCGTTTATCATTTCATCAATTCGTTCAATACAACGCTCACGACCCAGCGTTTGCATAATACTGCAAAGGTCAGGCGTGTTGCGGCGGCCTGTTACGGCAATACGAAGCACCGTACTTAAATCTCCCGCACTTCCCTTGTAAGCATCGGGATTAGCCTTGTATTCTTTGGTTTCTGCGGCAAATCCAAGCTCGGGGCAAAGACCCTTTATGCGGTCAAACCAACCCTGACGGTCATCCTCGGCAGAGTATACATTCTTATATGCCTCTAAAAATGCCTTTGCAGAAGCGGCATCAATATTTTCGGGCAACTCGTGGCAAGGAATATAAAGCTCATCATAGAAGAAAGCAAGATAATCCTTTGCTTCATTCCATTTTGCAATATCCTTACGCGGTTTCGGTACATCGCGGTCTATTGCAAGGCAGGCCTTTGTATAATCGGCATCCTTTGTAAGCAAATTATAAAACTCGCCGTCAAACTCCTTCGCCCAAGCGGTAAGCTTTTCATAAACAGTTTCGGCATTCATAGATGCTACGCGGATTTTACTTACATCGTTAAGCTTGTTCTGGTCAAATAAAGCACCCGAAACGCTCATCTTTTTAAGATTGAACTTAAATGTGCGGTAATCGGCTGTGGGGTTAGCTCTTCGCCAATCCTCAAAATCGGATGCCGCAATGGTCATAAGATACTCAATAACACTGTCGGGGTCGTAACCCTCTTCGGCAAAAAAGTGAACCGCAGCTTCCGGGTCCTTACGCTTTGAAATCTTACGCTTTGCGCCGTTATCGAGCTTCATAATCGGTGAAATGTGACCGTATTTCGGAACTTTAAAGCCCAAAAGCTTGAAAAGCTGAATATGCTTCGGAACGGAGGAAATCCATTCATCACCGCGAAGCACGTGGGTTGTATGCATAAGGTGGTCATCAACCGCGTGTGCAAAGTGGTAGGTCGGTATTCCGTCCGATTTCAAAAGAACAAAATCCTCATCGTTTTCAGGCATCTCTATTTTGCCCTTTATAACATCGTCAAAAGCGATGCGGTTTTCTTCGTTTCCGGGGGAGCGAAGTCTTACAACAAACGGCTTGCCCTCATCGATAAGCGCTTTCGCCTCTTCAAAGGTGATGTTGCGGTGCTTTGCCCATTCACCGTGGTAGCCGGTACGGATTTTCTCGGCTTCCTGCTTGGTTCTGACAGCATCAAGCTCCTCTGCGGTACAAAAACAAGGGTACGCAAGACCCTGCTTTATAAGCTCTTTAACATAGCACTGATAGATTTCTGCTCTGCGGCTTTGCTGATAAGGCCCAAACTCGCCCGATTCCTCATTTCCGCTTGTAAATCCCTCATCTATTTTTATACCAAAACGCCAAAGACCATCGATAATATCCTCAATACCGCCCTCAATCTCACGCTTTTTATCGGTATCCTCGATACGTGTGAAGAACACGCCGCCCGAAGTTGTTGCGGTAATACGGTTTATAAGAGAAGCAAACAAAGTACCTAAATGCAAGTAACCTGTAGGGCTTGGCGCAATACGAGTAACACGCGCACCCTCCGGCAGATTCCTTACAGGATACATATTCTCATAATAATCCGGTGTTTTATCAATATTCGGCAGTAAAAGCTCTGCCATTTGCTCAAACTGATTCATTATAATTCCCCTGAAAATTATTTATTAAGAAGCTTTGAAAGCTCATCCATAAAGGTGTTTATATCCTTGAACTGGCGGTAAACGGAGGCAAAACGAACATAGGCAACCTCATCAATTCCCTTGAGCTTCTCCATCACCAATTCACCGATTTTTTCGGAGTTAACCTCGCGGTCAAGTGAATTTTGGATGATAGACTCTATTTCGTCAATAGTGCGCTCCAAAGTATCAAGCGATACCGGACGCTTTTCGCAGGCGCGCAAAAGACCGTTAAGCAGTTTTTCACGGTTAAAGGTTTCGCGCGATTTATCCTTTTTGATAACCACGATAGGCAGACTTTCAATCATTTCATAGGTTGTGAAACGCTTGGTGCATTTAAGGCACTCACGTCTGCGGCGAATACGCTCTCCCTCATCGGTAGGACGCGAATCAATAACCTTGCTTTCTTCGTAACCGCAATAAGGACATCTCATAAAATTTACCACCTTATCTTACAAAAATGTATATTTTCGCATATTGATATTCTATTGTAACACAATTCACTCGATATTACAAGAATTTAATTTATAAATTACCCGAACAAAAATCAATTTAATTCGAAATTAAAAAACATTGTAAAAAAAATCGGTTTGTGGTATAATGCTTTTGAATATTGACTTTAAGGAGAAATCAGAGTGTCATTTCCGCTTGAAAATATCAGAAATTTTTGTATTGTTGCCCATATAGACCACGGTAAATCAACCTTGGCTGACCGCCTTTTGGAGCTTACACAGTCGGTAGCACAGCGCGATATGGAGGAACAAATCCTTGACAGTATGGACCTTGAAAGGGAGCGCGGCATCACCATTAAGGCGCACGCCGTAACCCTTTATTACAAGGCTAATGACGGTAAGGAATACGAGCTTAATCTTATAGACACCCCCGGACACGTTGACTTTAACTATGAGGTTTCGCGTTCCTTGGCGGCATGCGAGGGTGCAATACTTATTGTTGACGCTTCACAGGGTATTGAAGCGCAAACCCTCGCCAACACCTACCTTGCGGTAGACCACGGGCTTGAAATACTTCCCGTTATAAATAAAATCGACCTGCCCTCTGCCGACCCCGACCGAATAAAGCAGGAAATCGAGGATGTTATCGGTATTCCCGCCGATGAAGCTCCGCTCATTTCGGCAAAAACCGGTCTTAATGTTGAGCAGGTTCTTGAAATGATTGTTCGCGATGTTCCCGCTCCCAAAGGCGAGCGCAACGCACCGCTTAAAGCGCTTATTTTTGACTCTTATTATGATGCATATAAGGGTGTTATAGTTTATTTCCGCGTTATAAGCGGTAAAATAAAAACAGGCGATGTTGTAAAAATGATGGCAACAGACGCTAACTTCGGCGTTGTTGAATTAGGCAGAAAAAGCGCAACCGCTTTTGAAACTTGCGACTGCCTTGAAGCAGGTGAGGTCGGATATCTCGCGGCATCCATCAAAACGGTAAGCGAAGCCCGCGTTGGCGATACCATAACATTAGCCGAAAACCCTGCCTCCGAGGCTCTTGAGGGCTACCGTCAGGTAAAACCGGTTGTTTTCTGCGGTATCTATCCGCAGGACGGCGCAAAGTATCCCGACCTTCGTGAAGCGCTTGAAAGATTACAGCTTAATGATGCCTCTCTCCTCTTTGAGCCCGAAACCTCTACCGCTTTGGGTTTTGGCTTCCGCTGCGGATTTTTGGGACTTTTGCATATGGAAATCATTGAGGAAAGACTTGAACGTGAGTACAATCTTGACCTTATCACCACCGCTCCGAGCGTTGAATATGAATTTCACCTTACAAGCGGGGAAACAATAATGGTGGACAACCCCACAAACTACCCCGACCCCGGAACAATCGCCGAAGCTTTGGAGCCGGTTGCAAATGTTAATATCTACAGCCCGAGCGAATATGTTGGAACTATTATGCAGCTTTGCGAGGAGCGCCGAGGCAATTACATTGATATGAAGTATATGGGCGACCGCGTTGATATACATTATATAATGCCTATGAGTGAGATTGTTTATGACTTTTTTGATGTTCTCAAGTCTCGCACAAAGGGTTATGCAAGCTACGATTATGAAACCTGCGGTTACGAAAAGGCATCACTTATAAAGCTTGATGTTCTGCTTGCAGGCGATGTTGTTGATGCACTTTCCTTTATAGTTCATTCCGATAATTCTTATACAAGGGCAAGAAAGATTGCCGAAAAGCTTAAAGAGCATATTCCGAGACAGCTTTTTGAAGTGCCTATTCAGGTTGCGGTAGGCGGCAAGGTAATCGCACGCGAAACCGTTAAGGCCTTGAGAAAGGACGTTCTTGCAAAGTGCTACGGCGGTGATATAACCCGTAAGAAGAAGCTTCTTGAAAAACAAAAGGAAGGAAAGAAGAAGATGCGCCGTTTAGGCTCGGTAGAAGTACCGAAGGAGGCCTTTATGTCGGTGCTGAAGCTGGATGAATAATTATGAGCAGTAAAAAAACAGCCCGTCAAAGGGCAATTATGAGAAGAAATTTGTTTTTACTTTGCGCCGGTCTTGCATTGGTGTTAGTTGCGGTTGTTGTAATATCTGTTTTTAATTGGATATTTACCGATAGCTCTTCCGAAAAAGGTAATAACAGCCCCACAACAAGCTCTACCGATAAGCCGGTTGATGCTCCCACAAAGGTTCCCGAAGATAACAAGCCCGATATTTTCCAAAGCGGCAACTATACTCTTGACAGAAACTTTACCAACCTTTTGCTTGTAAATGAGAAAAATCCTTTACCTGCCGATTATGATTATGAAGGAAATCTCACAACTATGGACGATAAATACCGACAGACCGGTTATGATCTCAAAGAAATCAATAAGGATATTTATCCCTATTTACAGGCCATGTGTGAAGCGGCTTGGGCAGAAAACGTTGATTTAGCGGTTTGCTCACCATATCGTTCCTATGAGATACAAAAAAGGCTTTTTGATAACCGTGTAAAAAGCTATATAAATCAGGGTTATTCCGCTGTGGAAGCTGAGAAAAAGGCTCTTACCATCAATGCACGTCCCGGAACGAGTGAGCATCATACGGGTCTTGCCGTTGATTTTATATGCTCTAATAATTCTTTTGAAGGAATGCCGGCTTTTGCTTGGCTTCAACAGCATGCCCACGAGTACGGCTTTATTATGCGCTATCCCGAAGATAAAACCGAAATTACAGGTGTTATTTATGAGCCTTGGCATTGGCGTTTTGTAGGTATAAATGAGACTAAAAAAATTAAGGATTCGGATCTTTGCCTCGAAGAATACCTTGAAAAGGGTA
>JAZSKL010000131.1:0-3108 GCA_045534855.1 Acutalibacteraceae bacterium | reverse complement strand
AACACGCTGACGCTGACCACCGGACAAAGCCTTCGGCTTACGCTCGAGCAAAAGAGAAATATCAAGGATGCGAGCAGCCTCTTCAACGCGGCGCTTGATTTCATCCTTCGGTGTCTTTCTTAACTTAAGACCAAATGCCATATTATCAAATACGGTCATATGAGGATAAAGTGCGTAGTTCTGGAAAACCATTGCGATGTCACGATCCTTAGGTGCAACATCGTTAACCAAACGATCGCCGATATAGATTTCACCATCAGAAATCTCTTCCAAGCCGGCAACCATTCTAAGTGTTGTAGACTTACCGCAACCGGAAGGACCTACAAGAATGATAAATTCCTTATCCGCGATTTCAAGGTTGAAATCAGAAACAGCAGTTACGCCGCCCGGATATCTTTTGTAAACATTGCGAAGTGATAAGCTTGCCATACTATGAAACCTCCTAAATTGAAACAATCACATTTCCCATATATTATAACAGAACTTTTCCAAAAATACTATAATTAATTTATCCAATGTTGTGAAAATCATTTTGGTCAAAATGTATAAGCAGTCGATTTTTGCGCCAAAATCAGCTGATTTTTGTTCATTTCGACACATTTTCCGACCTCAAGATTTTGGGGTAACTTCAACTCCCCTATTGATTCACGATGTAATTCATTAACGCCCAAATCAACAGTACCGAACATTCTCTTTACCTCGTGGTACTTTCCCTCGCATAAAATCAGCCTTGCTTTTCTGTTGCCCAAAGGCTCTAAAACCGCAGGCTTACATTTTGTACCGTCAGCCAATATAACTCCGTTTTTAAATTTCTCTACCATACCATCCGTAACATCACCGTCAAGCGTTGCTATATATGATTTTGGTATCATTTTTTTAGGCGAAATAACATTGTGTGCAAAAATGCCGTCATCGGTAATCAACAAAATTCCTGTTGTATCTCTATCCAATCTCCCTACCGGAAAAAGACCATTCCTTTTTAAATTATCAGGTACAAGGTCAACTACCGTTTGCCGTGTTTTATCATTGGATGCCGATAAAACACCTTTAGGCTTATTCATCAATATATAAATGTATTTTTTATATTCAACCTCTTTCCCGTCACAGCAAACTATGGAATTATCCACGTCAATAACAAGTCCGCAATCGCGAATTAAAGCACCGTTAACCGTAACTCTTGCCGAACGGATAGCATTTTTAGCCTCGCTTCTTGTTATATTAAGCTGTGAGGAAATAAACTTATCTAATCTTTGTTTTTCCATTTTTTCTCCGTTTATTCAGTAGTTAAAGGAAACATTTTTCCGTTTAAGGATATTTCGGAAATATCACCGCCGATTATCCTATTGCGGTATACCAATAAATTAAGCTGTACTTCATTTTCACAGCCTTTATATTTAACCGAATGGTATGTATATATTTTAACCTTACAGCCTTTATACGGCGTTAAATCAAAGCCCTGTGAACGCTGTAACATATTATAATCGGTATACGTTTGAGAAAATTCCTGCGGTATATTTACGGTTCGTATTGTAAAATTATTTTTATCTTTAATCTCACAGCCTACCCTTTCAGCAAACTCAAGCCGAGCCTTTGCGGTTGAAGCATTAAACCTGTAATTACCTACATTTAAAAACTCTGCAACTGTAATAGCTATCAGGAGCATAATTAAAATAAAAAAAATAATTCTTCGTTTTGTAACCGTAAAATACAAACTCATATTATCTCACCTTAAAAAATAAATATGAGTTTGTATCAAAAATTATTCTTCCAATAAACAAACAGCATGACACGAAATACCCTCAAGAGAGCCTGTAAAGCCTAATTTTTCCTCGGTTGTAGCCTTTACATTTATTCGGTCAACAGAAATCCCCGTATCTTCTGCAATATTGCTTCTCATACCTTCAATATAAGGAGCGAGTTTTGGTTTTTGTGCTATAACGGTAACATCAATATTTGAAATTCTAAAACCCTTATTTTGCACCAACTTAACAGTATGCCTTAATAAAATCCTGCTGTCAATATCCTTATACGAAGCATCATTATCAGGGAAATGCTTACCGATATCGCCAAGAGCCGCTGCGCCAAGCAAGCTATCACAAACCGCATGAAGCAGTACATCCGCATCAGAATGACCCAAAAGTCCTAATTCGTTAGGAATATCCACGCCGCCGAGTATAAGTTTTCTATCTGTTACCAAGCGGTGAACATCGTATCCGTGACCGATTCTCAAAGCAATTCCCCCTTTAAATAAATTTCAGCTAACGGCACATCCTCAGGAGTTGTTATTTTAATATTCCTCGGACTTCCCATAACCATTTTTACCGGTATTGAAGCCGCCTCGAATATACCTGCATCATCGGTAAAAAGCGAAGCATCATCAAGCTTTTCACAAGCTTCAAAATAGCGGCTTACGCATATTCCCTGCGGCGTTTGAACAGCATACAGACCATTTCGGTCAACCGTCTCGGTAACAACACCGTTTTCATCAGTTCTTTTAACTGTATCAACGATTTTTATACCGCATATAACAGCATCGTTCGTTTCAAGCTCTGACGCAACATTACCTATAATAAAATCAGTTACAAGAGGACGTGCGCCATCATGTATCATAACCTTATCCTCGTCCTTCGCAAGACGTGAAATACCGTTCAGTACAGAAGCGTGACGGTCTTTACCGCCTGCAACAATATCAGTAACCTTATTTATTTCATACTCCGAAACCAAGTGTTGCATTGAAAGAATGTCTTCCTCGCGAACAACAAGAATAATTTTAGATGCATAGGGTGATTTTTCAAAGCACTGCAAGGTACGGACAATAACAGGTATTCCGCCTATACTTAAAAGTTGTTTATTTACGCCCTTCATACGCGTTGATGAACCCGCGGCAACAACTATTACAGGAAAAGCCGTAACATTCTCACAGCATTCATACTTAAACTTCAATTTTACCTGTTCCATTTTTGCTCCTGTTTAAAATATATCCGTATAATTCATTTCCGAGTATTGCGATTACAATTCCCAAAGACCAACCGCTTAAAACATCGCTTATATAATGAACCTTGAAATACAACCGCGAAACGCCGATTGTAAATGTTATAAAGATAAGTA
>JAZSKL010000300.1:0-5718 GCA_045534855.1 Acutalibacteraceae bacterium | reverse complement strand
CGTGAGGAATCGTTTGGTAAGAATAATGTCGGCGGTACAGCGGTTTACCTTGAACGCGAGGGGTATGTAAACTTCTGGGGCAATATGGCACAGCCTAATATGGAGGGTATACGCGTAAGGGCAACCATTATGGCGGATAAGTTTGCGGGTTATGACCGCAAAGTTCCCCACCGTATGAGACTTACCTTTATACAGGGTGTTGCCCGTCTTTATATCGATGATTACGAAACAAGCTATGCGGTTCGTATTCCTGATGAAGCACTCGGCGAGTTTGTTGCTCTTATGACAAACGGTAATGCTGCTTGGTTTGATAACTTCGCAATTACAAAATTACCCGATAATGCTACAGAGGGCGTTGATATAGACAGCGATGAGGTATCGCTTGTAATCAAGGAAAGCAAGCGAAAAGCTCCAACGGTTGCCGATGCTTCGGCAGAGACCTCAAGCATAGTTATTGCAGTTTTGATAACTGCGGTTGCGGCAGTTCTATTTGCCGTAAGCGGTTTAATATTATTCAAACATAAAAAACGCGAAAGGAAGTAATTTTATGAAAAAGTTTTTAAGTTTATTACTTGCAATGTGCCTCGTTATGGTAGCTCTTACAGGCTGCGGCGGCGATGATAAGCGCTCAACAGGCGGTAATAAGAAGGGCGATGCCGCTTCTTTTAAGGTTGAAGGCATGGGTCAGGACCAATATGCAAATTATGATGTATCGGGTGAGATTACCGTTGCCATCAACACCAGCCGTCCTACCGACTATGAAGCAGTTCTTGACCAGTTTGAGATGCTTTATCCCAATGTAATTCTTAAAAGAGATTATTTCTCCGGCAGTGACGTAGCTGCAGATTATCTTTCAACCAAGGCTTCAACAGGCGAGCTTCCTGATGTTGTATTCGATGAAGCAGGTAAGTTGCCGATATATGTTCGTCAGGGTTGGGTATACCCCATTACCGAGCTTGTTAAGAATGACCCGCATTTCAACGAAGTAGACCCCGGTTTGGTTGAAACATATACCTACTGCGGTGAGCTTTATGCACTTCCGAACTCACTTACTTTCCAGACAATGGTTATAAATAATGATATTTTGGATGAGCTCAACCTTGACCATCCTGACCTTGATTGGACACTTGATGATTACTACACCCTTTTAAAGGCTGCAACCAATAACGATTATTCCGGTACCGAAACACTTGATTTCTGGACCGACTACGGTAACTCAATCTTTGCCGGCGTAGGTGAGAAGTGGGGTTACAGCAACGAGAAGCGTCAGTTTAACCTTAAAGGTTCACTTCTTGAGGGCGTTAAGGTTATGCAGAATCTCCATTCACTTCCCGGCGTTGTAGCTGATACATTACACTCAACCAAGGATTCCAACGGTCAGACCGACTATGCTAAAAAGTTCGGTGCAGATACCGCTAATACTGCATTTAATACCGGTCGTGTACTTATGGAGTCTTCCGGTACTTGGAAGTATGCTTCCCTAGATAAGACACTTACCTATAACTGGGAAATGTGGACCACTCCGCAGGATGCACAGGGAAGAATCTGCTTGCACGCAGACCATTCATTTATGTGCAGCACAACCAAGAATCCCGAGGCTGCATTCCAGCTTTTACGCTTCCTTACATACAGCCCCGAGGGTAACTTTGCCCGTATAGCAATGTATGCTGAAGAAAATGAGGGTCTTTACAGCCTTAACGACCGTTTGTACTACCCCGCAACAACCAATAAGGACGTTCTTGCACGTTTTGAAGCTTTGGATGCTGTTACCGAGGTTGATATGTACTTTATGAATAATATCGGCAATTCCTTCCGCGGCGACCCCTTTAAGTATGTTCCCGAATATAACGAAATTCATTACAGCTACTTAAAATCTATGATAACCACCCTTTCAAAGGGCGGTACTGACCCAACATCTCAAATTTCTTCTGCTGAACCTACCGTAAACAGAGAAATTACCAGAGCATGGGCAGACTTTGAAAAAGAAGTAAAGCAAGTTCAGGCAGATTTTAATGCTAAAAAGTAAGTTTAACGATCGCATAAACGGGGGTTTTCCCCCGTTTAGAGTAGAATTCTTTTAAAGAGAGGTGCAATGATGAAAATTAAAAGATGTCTTATAGCACTTATAACTGTAATAGCGATCGTTTGCACCCTTTGTCCTTTAGGCGTTTTTGCTGAAGAGCAGGTTTATCCCGTAAAGCTTAATGTTGAATGGCATAATGCTGAAAAAATCACCTCAACCGATTGCGGTAAAGATGTTTTTACTGCTGTAAGCTCGGTTAACGGGCAGGAATTGAAATTTTATATTTCATTACCCAAAGAGGGCGGATTCCGAATATATACCGATAATGACGGTGTTTTTCAGCCCGAGAGCTTGAATGAAATAAAATACGGTAAGGATGCTGTTGGCAATGTTACACTTACCGCGCCCGATAACACCGTTGTAACCTTGAAAACCGAGGGTGACGGTTGGCAATTAACCGTTGCTAACGGTAAAAAACAGGTATTAAGCCTTAATAATACCGATATTCTTTTCGGTTTTTATATGGGCGAGATAGAGCATATAAAGATTGTGTCTCCGCTTGGCGCAAAGGATGAAATTTACGGCTTCGGTCAGCGTTTCAACTCGGTAAATCAGGTGGGCTACAAGCTTCAGCTTTGGAATTTGGATAATGTATATCACTCCAAAAGCACAGCTCTTGATGATAAGGTGTATTCTTATATAAATGCGCCTATTCTTCACAGCACCGCAGGCTATACCGTTTTTATGAACTCGGCGTATTGCGTTGATGCGGACCTTGGCGTTACCGATAAGCAAAAGTTCAGCCTTGAGTCCTACGGTCCTAAATTTGACCTTTATTATTGGACAAATACACCTTTAGAAAATGTTCAGAGCTATACCGCACTTACAGGAAGAAGCTTTATTCCTCCAAAATGGGCTTTCAGCTACTGGGCAGGTGCTACAAACCATGTTTGGAAAGGTACGGATAACGGCAAGGGACAGTATATTTCCATACTTCAAAGTTTCCTTGATGGTTATAAAAAGCTCGGTATTCCAAATTTGGAAGCAATTTATACCGAGTCGGTAGTAATGTTTGACCCTACCGCCTATAACATTCTCAAAAGAAATAATACCCGTATGCTGATGTGGACATCAGGTTATTTCGATTTCACTAAAATACTTACAACTTTGGGTGTAATTGATAGTGAAGCACCCGTTGTATGGCAGTCAATAAACGATTGGACATATCACGTTGTTAATTCCGATACGGCGTTTTTAGACCATTCTAACCCTCTTGCAACCGAGTATATGAAGAAGTATCTTCAACAGTATGTTGATTGGGGCTGTCGCGGTATGATGGTTGATATGGGTGAAAAAATACCCGAGGATGCACTTTATTATAACGGTATGAGCGGTAAGGAAATGCATAATTTCTCCTCTTACTACTATTTAAAGAGTGTTAACGAAGCTATGACCGAGCTTCTTGACGGAAGTAAGGATTTCATACTCTTCCAGCGAAGCGGTTGTGCAGGCGCACAAGCCTTTGGTGCTAACTTCCTTGGCGATAATAACGGTAAAATGTCAGGTCTTAAACAACAGATAAATGCCGGTCTTTCGCTCAGTGCCTCAGGCTTTGGTATCTGGGGCGGTGATATTGGCGGATTTAACAAGACCGACAGTGCCGATACCTATATGCGTTGGTTGGAGTTTTCGGTATTTGAACCCCTTATGCGTGAACATGGTGTAGGAACAAACAACCCGTGGGAATTTGGCGGAGATGTTAACAATGTTTTCGTTAAAAACTATTGGTTAAGAGAAAATATTATTGATACAATTTACAGCAGTGCCGTAAACTGCAATCTTTACGGTACTCCTTTAGCCCAGACCCTTGCAATGGCATTCCCGAAAGAGGAAGAGCTTACCAAGGTATGGGATGAGTATATGTTCTGTGATAATTTCCTTGTTTGCCCTGTTACCGAGAACAATGTTACAACCAGAGAGGTAACATTGCCTAAAGGACTATGGTATAACCTTTGGGACGGCAAGAAAATTAACGGCGGACAGACTCTTACCGCCAGTGCTCCGCAGGACAGAATACCCGTTTATTTAAAATCCGGCGCTGTAATGCCGATTGATGTTGCAGATACCTTTAAGCTTCAGGATTCTATGGCAGAGGGTAGCTTTGCGGGACTTATGGTAACCCCTCCCGAAAAGACCAATACCTTTGAAGCTTGGGATGATGAGGGCAAAAACTCTATCGTTTATAAAAACAGCCTTAAAGACAGCTCTACATTTACGATTACCGCATCCGAAAAAACTGATATTGCCTGCGTTTTAGCGTATGGTGTTTCGGCGGATTCTGTTTGTGTTGACGGTCTTTATCTTCCCCAAATCGACTCGCTTGACGGTTCGGTAGGCTACTATAAGGATAATAGCGGTAAAACCGTTATCGTATTGCCCGAGAGAAAATGGAAATCCATTGATATTGAGGGCATAAAGGCCGAAAGTAAGCTTAATAATGTTGCTAAAAAGGCTAAAATAACAGATTTCAAAAACAAAAAGGAAAATGATATTTTAGCATCGCTTAAAAATGAAAGCTCCGAATACGAATGGGTAGCTTCGGGTGCTGCAAACAGTGCCTACCTTATGTTAGAGCTTGAAAAAGAGTATGCAATAGATTCTCTTACCCTTAAATGGGGCAGCGGATACGCAAAGGAATATGTTGTTGATGTTTCTACAGATGGCGAGGAATGGTACACCGTTTATGAGGCTAAAGGCTCAAGCGGCGGAATTGAAACTATTTCCTTTGAGGAAACCGATGCAAAATATGTTCGTATAGGCAACTTTAAACGCGGCGGTTCGGTAGCTCCGGCTCTTTACAATGTTTGCGTTTATGAGGCGGCAGATGAGGGCTTCAGCTTCACGTTAAAAGGAACGGCATTTTATTATGAAATGTCTAAAATAGCTATGATAGTTACAGGCGGCAGTGTTGAGCTTCTGTTGGGAGTATTCGCTATGCTTGCTTTATCGGTAGTTTTCACCGTTGTTATAGTTATAAGAAAAATCAAAAGGAAAAGGGCTTCTAAAAAAGCTTAAATTAAATCAGGTAAGGGCCGTATAATCATTATAGCTACGGCTCTTACCTGAAAAACCAAAAAAGGTTTTAAATTAGTGTCGGAGGTTTTGGTATGAAAAGGATACTGAAGATAGTGGCGTTAGTGCTTGCTCTTGCTGTTTTGGCGGGGGTTGGCGTCTGTTTTGTTGATGCCAAGAAAGCGGCTGATTCTTTGGGTCAGTTTAATGCTGAACAAGTAGTGCGCTATACCGACATTGCGATAAATAATTGGTTCTCAACCGAAAAGGTTACACCTGTTTTTAGTGTGGACCTTAATACAGTGACTAAAGACGGTCAGGGTGCAGTTAATGAAAACGGCTCAATTACCTTAAATTTAGATGATACTGTTACATTTAATATTCCCGAAGAGGCAAAGGGCTGTAGGATGCTTATTACCTATAAGCTATTAACACAGCTTGCGGTTGACTGCAAGCTTGCAATCAACATCGGCGGAGAGGAGCTTGTAGGCTTTGTTCCGCTTTTATGGGCTGATGCTTCGGATGATTACTCAACCGACCGCATTGGTAATGAGTACAATCCCGATCAGGTTTGTGTAGATACCTATATAACAGAATACATATATAATTACCGAACAGCCGAT
>JAZSKL010000075.1:0-6093 GCA_045534855.1 Acutalibacteraceae bacterium | reverse complement strand
ATTACATAACCAATAAACTTGATATTATATACTTTTTATGGTAAGATAAGCTCATCTTGTTAGGAGGATTTAAAAATGAATGTTAAAGGCTTTAAGGTTAATTTTTTAGGCGATAGTATTACAGAGGGCGCCGGCGTTTCGGATATAGCAAACTGCCGTTATGATAATCGCTTGGCAAAAATGCTTGAGTTTTCCGCTGTAAATACTTACGCTATCAGTGGCTCACGTTTGGCGCATCAATCTTACCCAAGCGCAAGCCCGAGGTATGACCTTTGTTTTTGCGGTCGTGCTTATGATATGGATGCTGATGCCGATATGGTAGTGGTTTTTGGCGGTGTAAATGACTATATTCACGGTGATGCACAGTTTGGTGAGATAGGGGATACAACACCTGTTACATTCTGCGGTGGTGTTTATTTCCTTATGAATTTACTTCGTGAAAAATATGGGAATAAGCCTATAATCTTTTTAACTCCTGCTCGCTGCTTCTTGCGCCATGAGGTTGATGATTTAGTTCCGTCTGTACACGCCGCAAAACGCGTGGCAGGTAAACCGCTTGTTAATTATGTTGATGTAATTATAGAAACCGCTAAACAGTTCGATATTAAGGTGCTTGACCTTTACAGAAATTTGGGTATAGATCCGCATATCCCCGAACAGTTTGAAAAATATACTATGGACGGTTTACATTTTAATGATGACGGCCATAATATAATAGCTCAAAAGCTTAAAGATTTAATTGAATCTATTTAATAAAAACCTCCATCGAGAACTTCTCGGTGGAGGTTTTGTTATGATAATCATTATAGAGAAATAGTATTAAATGACATAGGCTTTAAAATAAAATTCTTGTTTTGAATTGTTAAAACTTTTTCTTTTTTATAGGGGTTTGCAATAACAGCAATTATGCCGCCGTCCGGGTTTTTGAATACCGCAGAGCATGTTGAGTGCGCTCCTTGCGTTTTTAACATTACAGCACCCTTTTTAACAAAATGAGAAAAATGCTTAACACAATAATATTCAGGCGTTTTTTCGTAATTATTATTATCTATTGTAAATAATGAATTCTGATGCCAACCCCAAGTAGATAGACCGCCTGAATTTAGTACCATATTCCAATATATATTAGCTCTTGCTCCTGCTTTGCTAGAGCGCCTGTAAAGCTCAAAAATATGCATAGCGTGTTCCCAAGTGTTGTTACCATCGCCACATTCACATTCGGTGTGAACTGCATTTTTATCGGGATAATCCTCACAAAACATCTGTATTTCATTAGTCGCGCTCCACTGAAATCCGGCACCGCAGATATTTTTTCTTATTTTTTCATTTTGCATTATGGTATTGAAAATTTTGGTATAATTATCACTCCAACAATTAGTACCAAGCCATATTTCGCATAAATCACCGATTTCATCTATTAGATAGTTTGCAATAAAGTTTTCCATTTCTTCAGCAGAGTATTGGCAAGAGGGGAATTTGTGATCACATAAAAATTCATTTTGAGGATATAGGTGTGAGATTTTAATTCCTTCTTTTGCGTATTCTTCCACAAACTTTCTTAAATAAATTGCATAACCCTTTAAATTTTCATCGGTTTGTATTAACCTGCCATAATTGCAGGCCTGCGGGTACTTCATCCAAGTAGGGGGACTCCAAGGTGAAGCAAAAAACATCATATCAGGACAGCGTTTTTGTGCTTGTTTAATAGCAGGGATAATGTATTTTTTGTCTCTGTCTATAGAAAAGTTTTTCATTTCGTAATCGCCTTTGGTATCGTTATAGCTATACCAATCTTCGGCAAAATCGTTTGCCGCAACCGAAATTCTGTTATAGCAAAGGTTAAGTCCCTCAGGTGAAAATAAATCATCAAATATTTCACATTGTTTACGTTCAGGTAAAGAATAAATTGCTTTCATTCCTATTTCATTGAAACAGGCGCCGAAACCGTATATTTCTTTTCCGAAGGGTTCTTCAATTTTCAGTTCTTCGCCTTTTTCTGCTGAAAATGAGTTTGCTTCAGTCCATTTTTCATTATCGGTTGTTGAAATCCATTTCATAGTTAGTCACCTCGTTGGTATTATAATATACTATAATTTGATTTTTCTCGCAAAAAGTAGTATAATAAATAGACAAATTTTTACTTTTGGTGATTTATATGCTTTATGAACTTATGCATTTATGCAGTACAGACTATTTTAAAAAGATATATTGTGAAAATTTTTCTTTTCCGCCGCATATACATAACTGTTTTGAACTTGTTGTATGCCTGTCGGGTAAAACGTATATAACTGTAGATAAAAAAACTTATGAATTAAAAGCAGGGGAATCGGTGCTTATATTTCCGCATCAGATTCATTCGTTTGCATATAGCGAAAGCCGTCATATGATTTGTATATTCTCGCCTAAAACTGTATCGGCGTATTTTAATCCTCGTTCAACATTAAAGCCTAAAAGCAACAAATTTGTACCCCATACTGCGCTTATTGACGCTCTGAATGATTATAAATGTAATTCGCAGAAGCTTTTTGAAAAGGGTGTGCTTTATCTAATATGTAACGAGTTTGATAGTATAGCAGAGTATGAGGAAAACATAAATAAAAGTCTGTTAGATAAGATTTTTTTGTTTATAAACGAAAACTTTACTGAAAACTGTTCGTTGACCGCTATTGCCGAACATACCGGATATAACGCTTCATATATTTCAAGGTACTTTAAGAGCTGTGTTGGTATTAGCCTTTGCGATTATGTAAATATAGCGCGGCTTAGTAATGTTTGTTATCTGTTTGAAAATTCAGATGATACAATTCTTAACTATGCTCTTAACAGCGGTTTTGATTCCCTGCGTACCTTTAACCGTAATTTTAAAAAGTTTTATGGCGTTTCTCCTAAGGGGTATTTTAAAGCTAAAAAAAACCATTGATAATCCTTTATGATATTTACTAAAAATCCGCCCGAAGTAATTCGAGCGGATAATTTTGTTTTATAAATTTAATTATTTAGATTCTTTGATAGCTGCCTATGTTCTATCAAAGAAAGCGAGATATTACACACCGTATTTATTTGCAATTTCTTGTACGCATTTCTTTGCTGTTGATATATGCTCCGGCGAGATTTCTTCATCAAAGTCGTTAAATGAAATCTTTGATATGTCTTTACCCGTTAAGAATTTATACCATATAAGGCCGAGGGAGTATCTTCCAAGTCCCAAACTTGCATGAAAAGTATCTCGATGAATTTTCTCGATTCCATTTTCCAATAAAGAATCAAACAATTCTCCCGAAGGGATAATATAGTCAGCGCATATATCATCGGGTGCTTTTTTGTAGGACTCTACAACATCCTGAAGCATATCTTTGTAGTCATTGTATTTTAAAAACTTGTTTAATAATTCACTGTTCTGCTCGTATGCCCAAGTTTGATGAAGTACAATTTTAGCTTTTGGCACAAATAGTCTTACCATTTCAACTAACGTTTTAAGATAAGGATTGTATGTATCATAATAGGGAGCAGCTTTACTTACTTGCTGTAAAGTTACAACATCCCAATCACGATTTAAAAGAGCTTCTTTTAATGAAACCTTAAAACCTGTATCAACACCGTTCATTTCGAGTGTATATACTCGTTCTTCATTTAACATATTTCTGTGGTGTGTTGAAAGCGAACATCCGCCTATACAAAGATTAAATGCCTGAATAGTTACACCATCAGATTTAGCGATTTGATGCAAGTATCGTTGTGCATCTTCTGAAAAACTATTGCCGATTGATAAAATATTCATATAACAACCTCCATATCCGTTTATTATACCTTTTTGAGATAACGGAAATTTCTTCTAGTGTGTCAGGAAATTGAAAAAAGCCTTTTGTAAATTGCTCATTTTTTTACCTGTATGTATCTATTTTAAAAATTTCACCGCAAAAAGTCAAGTGAAAACAAGATAAAATTTGATATACAAAAATCCGCCCGAACAGATCTGAAAAAATCTTTTAAATTAAGTTTTAGAGTTGATTCGGATAAACCAATAAAGTAATAAAATAAATCAAAAAACAGTTATAAGTTCTGAACTTATAACCGCCTTTTCTGTCTTATAAACGATTCATTACTATCTCCACGCAAATATGACGCTGATTCTTTTTTATTATAAAGTCAGCAATTATTTGCTTTCCTTAATTGCAGCCTGTGCTGCTATCAGCAAAAGAGGGGAAATTATAATTCAAAAGATATTGGTTCTAAATCCGTTGTAAATGCATTTCTTCGTGGCTTGATTGTAACTTTTTTTGCTGACAACTGAATTTCACCAATAATATTTAAGTCAATAGTTTCGGGTAAATCTTTGCAGAGATTGTCCTGCCCATCTAAATCAGTCACGCGTAACAGCGGGAAATATTTTCCACTATCTAACAATCTCAAAAAAATTGTTGCCGTTGCTTTTGCGGATTTCTTTTCTTTGAAAAACATTTGCATTTCAGAGCCTTTTTGAGCTTCAGTAATTGCATTTTGGATAACATCTTCTGCAATCTTGAATAGGTTGACTAAAACTAAATTGATTTTTTCATATACCAGTTGAATTGTTAAGTTCTCGTATTCGCTTTGTGTTACACCGATGTCGCAGTATCTGTACCAAGGGTGATACGGGTCCACTTTGTCTATTAGTTCAAAAGTCCCCTTGGGTTTGCAAATAGTGAAATTCAAATATAGGTGGTCAAATTCACCCAATGAAAAATTATACTCACGCAATTTCATAACTACGCGCTTAACGGCAATATTTATTTCTTTATTACCAATATCGATATGCGTATTTGACTCAGTACTTTTATATAATCTAATATCGCTGATTATTTTCATCAAATTTCCACCACACTTCTTTACTTTGGTTTTATTATAGCATATTTTTTAATAAAAAACAATGGATAGAAAAAATCCGCCCGAAGTAATTCGGGCGGATAGTTTTGTTTTATAAAGTTAGCAATTACTTGCTTTCTTTAATAGCAGCCTGTGCTGCTATTAAAGAAAGAGGGAAATTACTCAACTATGGTTAAATACTTCCCTATGTTTTTTGTTTCTTTCCATTCCATATTGCATTCACCACACTCAAAATACCATTCGGGTATTTCTCCTGCAAATCGAATGTGATTACGCCCACTAAATGTGAAGTGATTACCATTTTCGTCTTGGTAAACTGCACTTTTCTCTTGTGGCATATCGGGAGATGGTACAACCAAAAGATATCCGTTTTCCCAACCTGTTAGATTAAAGAATTCGGAGAACACAATTCGGTAATATAATTTACCGTTAATCATTTTAGTTTTATCGCTTCTTTGCTTATATTCTTGATATGTTTTTTCTATGGGGGTCATAATCTCACCTCGTTTATGTTTATTATAACAAAAAACAAATTTGTTTGCAACAGACACAAAAATCACCCTGCCAATTTTTCGGCAGGATGATAAGTTTTGCTTTATAAATGTTACAGGACAAACCTTTTTAGCGTCAAAAGGACAATTTCTTTTTTTCTCCCGTTCTTCCAAATTCTCTCCATTTGACCCGCCCTTTTTCTTCCTCTTTTTCTCCAATTTTCTCTCCGCACACCTCATCATCGGGTCAACTTTTATGAGACTTGCGGAGTGCAATTTGGAAATTAAGAGGCTCCTTTTTTCTCCCTTTATTTCAGCCTATTTCGGCTTTAAGAGGACTAACAGGAAAGAACAGGTTAACAGTGAAAAAACAGGAAAAAACCAGTATTTACGCTGGTTTACACGAAGTTTTCTCAGCGCTCAAAGCATTCTTGGGAAGGTTGGGTTTATGGTTTGCTAGTGCATTTAGAGTTGTTAGTGCACTTATCTTACAAGGCTTTTTAGGGCATAAAAAAAGACCCTGCAAATGTAGATTGCTCTACAAATGCAAGGTCTTTTTTTTTCTTACTTTTCCTCGTTCAATCTTTTTCCGTTCACGCTAAAAAGTTTTGCCCTTTAGGTGAGGATTGGGGATAAACGGGGTTAGATTGGAATATTAGTTTATGATTTACTTCATATCCTTAATTGCAGCCTGTGCAGCAGCGAGGCGTGCAATCGGAACACGGAACGGAGAGCAGGA
>JAZSKL010000195.1:0-1667 GCA_045534855.1 Acutalibacteraceae bacterium | reverse complement strand
CGGTACTTGACCGATACATTCCAACAGGCGAAATTGATGTTGAAGTAACCGAGCTTAAAATATTGGGTACTGCACAAACACCGCCGTTTGAAATACTTGACGATACTGCCGCTAATGAGGAGCTTCGTCTTAAATACCGTTATCTTGACCTTCGCCGTGCTTCATTGCAGAAAAATCTGATGATGCGCCACAAGATCACCAAGGTTACTCGCGATTACTTTGATGAAAACGGATTTTTGGAGCTTGAAACTCCAACCCTCATTAAATCTACACCCGAGGGTGCGCGTGACTATCTTGTTCCCTCCCGTATACACAAGGGTAGTTTCTTCGCATTACCGCAGTCTCCGCAGATGTATAAGCAGTTGCTTATGCTTTCGGGATTTGACCGTTATATGCAGCTTGCCCGTTGCTACCGCGATGAGGACTTGCGTGCTGACCGTCAGCCGGAATTCACACAGGTTGACCTTGAGATGTCATTCGTTGAACGCGAGGATGTATTTGCCATTGCAGAGGGTTATATAAAGAGACTTTTCAAGGATGTACTTGATGTAGATATCCCCACTCCGCTTCCGCGTATGACCTATACCGATGCTATGAACAACTACGGTTCGGACAAGCCCGATACCCGTTTTGATATGAAGATTCGCGACCTTTCGGATATAGTAGCGGAATGTGGCTTCTCGGTATTTGCAGACACTGTTAAAAACGGCGGTACGGTACGCGCAATAAACGCTAAAAACGCCGCTGGAGTTTACACAAGAAAAGAAATCGATAAGCTTACAGACGATGCAAAGGGCATTGGCGCAAAGGGTCTTGCATTTATCCGTTGGGTTGATGATGCTCCTAACTGCTCTTTCTCAAAGTTTATGACCGATGAGCAAATGCAGGCGATTTATGAGCGTGTCGGTGCCGAAAAGGGTGACGTTGTGCTTATCGTTGCCGATAAAACAAGCCTTGCGCTTTCTGTTCTCGGAGCGCTTCGTTTAACCGTTGCAAAGAGACTTGATATAATTCCAAAGCAGTTTAATTTCCTCTGGATTACCGAGTTCCCGTTCTTTGAGTACAATGAGGAAACAGGTAATTGGGATGCTATGCACCATCCGTTTACTTCTCCGCTTGATGAATGTATACAGTATCTTGATACCAACCCCGAAAAGGTTTTTGCAAACGCTTATGACCTTGTTCTTAACGGCGTTGAGCTTTCGAGCGGTTCTATAAGAATTACAGACCCCGAGCTTCAGAATCATATGTTCAGAGCTTTGGGACTCACCGATGAAGAGGCCGAAACAAAATTCGGATTCCTCACAGGCGCTTTCAAATACGGCGCACCTCCTCACGGTGGTATGGGTATCGGTCTTGACAGACTTTGTATGATAATGGCGGAGTGTGACTCACTTCGTGATGTTATCGCATTCCCGAAGGTTGCAAATTCAGGTGAGCTTATGTCAGGTGCTCCTGCAGAGGTTGACCTGCAACAGCTTAAAGACCTTGCGATTGAGGTAAATCTCCCCCAAAAAAGCGAATAACGCAATATTTTAGGCGGTCTCAAACGAGACCGCCTTTACTTTTTTGAACTTATAATTTATACAAATTCATTCACATTATTGATATTTATACCTAAAGGAATTTCCTTTAGACCCTTAATTTCAAAAAGCTTACTTGGGGTA
>JAZSKL010000206.1:0-8261 GCA_045534855.1 Acutalibacteraceae bacterium | reverse complement strand
TCAGCGCAAGTGAGCTTAACTTCTGTGTTCGGAATGGGAACAGGTGGACCCTCACCGCAATCAACACCAACTAAATTTTGTATTGCTCTCTTAAGCAACAAATGGATTATAGCACACCTAATTTCATTTGTCAACACTTTTTTTAAAAAAATTTTAAATTTTCTAAAAAAATTTATTTTGCGCCGTTGACACACCTATAATTTAATAGTATAATTTGGATGATATACATATTAAAGGAGCAGATATTATGATAGATGTTGCTGTTAGAAAGCTTGTTTGCTACGGTTTGCAAAAAAACTTTTTTGAGAAAAGAGACGAAATTTATACAACCAACCGTTTGCTTGAGATTTTAAAGCTTGACGAAATAAACTGCAATGACGATTTCGAGGATGTTGACCTTTTTGAGGTTCTTGATACATTACTCGATTACGCAGTTGAAAAAGGTCTTTGCGATGACGGTGTTGTTTCACGCGATTTGTTTGATACCGCTCTTATGGGCGCGATGCTTCCAAGACCCAGTGAAGTTACCGATACCTTTATGAAAAAATATGCCGTTTCTCCGAAAGAGGCAACCGATTGGTATTATGATTTCAGTTGCAATACCAATTACATCCGCCGCAACCGTATTGCAAAGGATGTTAAATGGCTTGCCCCCACCGAATACGGCGAGCTTGATATAACAATAAATCTTTCCAAGCCCGAAAAAGACCCCAAGGCTATTGCCGCCGCAAAAAATGCACCGCAGGCAGGATATCCAAAGTGTCTTTTATGCCGTGAGTGCGAGGGATATGCAGGTCGTATTAACTTCCCTGCCCGTCAGAATCACCGCGTTATCCCCATAACCATAAATGATACCGATTGGTGCTTGCAGTATTCTCCTTATGTTTATTATAATGAACATTGCATTGTTTTCAATGCCGAGCATACACCTATGGCAATAAATACCGCAACATTTAAAAAACTGCTTGATTTTGTTAAACAGTTCCCTCATTATTTCGTTGGTTCAAATGCCGATTTGCCGATAGTCGGCGGTTCAATTTTAAGTCACGACCACTTCCAGGGCGGTAACTATACATTTGCAATGGCAAAGGCTCCCATTGAGCACAGCCTTAAATTTAAGGGATTTGACGATGTAAATGCAGGTATTGTCCGCTGGCCGATGTCTGTAATCCGCTTACAGTGCGAGGATGCCGACCGCCTTATTGCTCTTGCAGATAAAATTTTGTCTTCCTGGCGCGGTTATACAGATGCCGATGCATTTGTTTTCGCCGAGACTGACGGTCAGCCGCACAACACAATTACACCTATCGCCCGCAAAAACGGCGATAAGTTTGAGCTTGACTTGGTTCTTCGTAACAACATCACAACCGATGAGCATCCGATGGGTGTTTATCATCCCCATGCCGAGCTTCACCACATAAAGAAGGAAAACATAGGTCTTATTGAGGTTATGGGTCTTGCGGTTCTTCCCGCCCGCCTTAAAGACGAATTGGCGGCATTAAAGGATGCTATGCTTAAAAATGCCGATATTGCCGCTGACCCCGCACTCTCAATCCATGCTGATTGGGCAAACGAACTCAAGGCAAAATACATTGACATAAACGCACAGAATATTGACAAAATAATAGAGGATGAGGTAGGAATAGTATTCTCCAAGGTTCTTGAGCACGCAGGCGTGTTCAAGCGCGATGAAAAAGGTCTTGCCGCATTCAAACGATTTGCGGAGAGCGTTTAATGGAAGCTTTTTTTACCACTGCCGAGCAGGTTGGAGTTATGCTCATACTTATACTGTTGGGCTTTTTGCTTGCTCGTTTAAAAATCTTTAATGATGACGGAGTAAAATGTATTACAACAATGGTGTTATACTTTGTAACCCCTTGTGTAATCATTAAATCCTTTGTTCGCCCGTTTGATACCGATACACTTAAAAATATAGGTTTAAGCTTTGCCGGTGCTTTAGCCGCACATATAATATATATATTGACCGCGCACCTCGTTATACACGATAAGCGTTATTCAAGGGAAAGCGTTTTGCGCTATAGTATAGTTTTTGCCAACTGCGGTTATATGGCGTTGCCGCTTTTACAGGCGATAATAGACGGTGATGACGGTGTACTTTACGCAACCTCGTTTATTGCGATTTTCAATCTTATTGCATGGAGCTACGGTATAATTCTTATAAGCGGTGACAAAAAGTATATGTCGCCTAAAAAGATGCTTATTAACCCCGGCATCATCGCGCTTGCAATCGGTTTTGTTGTATTTATTTGCTCAATAGAGCTACCCGATGTTATCTACAAACCGATTGAGCATTTATCATTCCTTAACACTCCGCTACCCATGATGATAATAGGCTACCATCTTTCAAAAGCCGATTTTAAAAAGTGCTTTACCGACCTTTGGGCGCTTATTACAATAGCAATAAGGCTTATTTTAATGCCTGCGGTGGTTTTAGGGGCTTTATACCTTTGCGGTATGAGGGGCAATATGCTTATAGCCTCGGTTGTTTGCGCCGCAGCACCCGTTGCCGCAAATACAACTATGTTTTCGGCAAAGTTCGGGCAGGATACCGAGCTTTCGGTTAATATGGTATCCCTTTCAACCGTTATTTCGGTTGCTACAATTCCCATAATTGTAGCATTAACCAAAATAATAGCATAATAACAAACGACCGCCATATTAAAAGACGGTCGTTTAAATTATTCCTTAATATTAGCCAAAATCTTTTCAACGCCTATCTCTCTTGCGGGCTGCGGGGTTGAAAAGGCAATCTGTGTTTCGGTATGACCGTAGGCATTAAGCTCACCGATAAAGGTATCAAGTGCCTCGGTGCTTTCAAAGGCAACCTTTATAAGATGCGAGTAATGACCGGTTACACAACTGCATTCAAGAACATTCGGATGCGAGCGCACAAAAGGATAAAATGTAGGCTTCTGCCTCGGGTCAAGGTCGAGATTTATAAAAGCAATTATAGGAGTACCTATTGCCTTTAAATTTATTTTTGCAGTATAACCCTCTATAATTCCCTCGTTTTCAAGGCGCTGTATTCTTGCGGCAGTTGCAGGAGATGAAAGATATACCTGCTCTGCCAACACTTTAAGCGGAGTACGGGCGTTTTGCTGTAAAATAGTTATCAATTTTAAGTCTATATAATCCAATTCGGCTTTATCTCCTTTAAAAAACTTTATTTTATTAAGTTAATAATAAATCCAAACTTTTAAAAAGTCAAGCATTAAGGTGTTTTTTATGGAAAATACAATTAAAAGTTGTTGTTTTACAGGCTACCGCCCTGAAAAGTTCCCTTTCGAGCTTAAAGCCAACAACCACGATTACATAAAATTTGATAACAAGCTTATTGATGCGGTTTTCTCTTTACCCCGCGAGGGCTGTACAACCTTTTACTGCGGAATGGCAATGGGATTTGATATTATTGCCGCAGAGGCGGTCGTGTTACTGAAAAAATCATTAAAAGACCAAAAAATAAAGCTTGTCTGCGTTATCCCTTTCAGAGGTCAGGCGCAAAAATATACCGAGGAATGGAGAAAAAGATTTAACGAAGTACTTTGCTGTGCCGATGAAATAATGTGTTTATCGGACGATTATTACCGTGGATGTTTCCAAAAACGAAACGAATATATGATAGACCGAAGCGATATCGTTATAACTTGGTTTGACGGAAAAAAAGGCGGTACGGCAAACACGCTTAAATACGCCGAAAAAAAACAAAAGCGTATCGTTAATCTTTTTGAAGAAGGCTCGCACGAATATTACGCAAGATATAATTTTATAGCAGAGAAATAAAATTTACTATTGAAACGAAGCCCAAAATCGGTTAAAATATAAATATAACGCCGCTCTACCCACAGTAGAATCGGCTTAAAACAGGCTTTTTTAGCATATTTATCATTATTTTTATAAGTTTACGCCATATCAATTTTAAATTACGAATCAAGGTGAAAAAATATGTTAAGCGAAGAACAGTTGCGCAAAAATTTCGCATCCCGTCTTGCCGCATACCGCAAAAATGCAGGACTTACCCAGACACAGCTTGCCGAAAAGCTCAATTATTCCGATAAATCTATTTCAAAATGGGAGCGCGGGGACGGACTTCCCGATTTTTATGTTATTTTACTAATAGCCGAAATGTTTAATATTTCGGTTGATGACCTTATAAAGGACGGGCCGATACGCCGTCCGTTGCTTACCAGAAACAAGGCTGTCACCACTTTGCTTGCTATGGGGCTTCCTTGGCTTCTTGCGGTAATACTGTTTACACTTTCAGGCATATTTTTATCCCATCTGCCCTCTTGGAAGCTTTTTGTTTACGCACTACCCATAACCGCTATTGTTGCAATTGTTTTCACAAAGCTATGGTGGGGCAAAATACCTAACTTTATAGCAATATCTTCTCTTGTATGGACCTTGCCCACCTGTCTTGTAATAACCCTATCATTGCATAATATTTCATTTGTTTATACCATTTCGGCAGTTTTGCAGGTTCTTATAATTTTATGGTTTTTAAGAAAGAAACAGTAGCTTACTGCATATTTTAGAACATACCATTTAAAGGAGTTTTTGCAATGTTCAAAGAAATTTCTGCTCGTGATATTGATAAAAATCTTATAAGCGCCATAGCCGAAGAGTGGATGCTCATTACCGCCGGAGACCAAAACGGCTGCAATATGATGACCGCATCCTGGGGCTTTGCAGGTGAAATGTGGGGAAATGACTGTGTTATGGCGGTTGTAAGACCGCAGAGATATACCCTTGAATTTTTAAATAAGAATGACACCTTTACTTTAAGCTTTTACGGTGATAACAAGGAAATCCACAAGGTTTGCGGCAGTAAATCGGGACGTGATGTTGATAAAACCGCCGAAACCGGTCTTACCCCCGTTTTTTCGGACGGCACAACATATTTCCAAGAAGCACGTATGGTAATAATTTGTAAAAAGCAGTATGTTCAGCCTATGGGTGAAGAATTTTTTACCGACCGCGAGCCACTTCGTTGGTATGAAGCTAAAGATTACCACTATATGATAATAGGAAAGATTGAAAAGGTGCTTATAAAGGAATAAATTTTATATAGTTAAAATAATGGGCATATCAAAGGATACTTCTTTTGATATGCCCGTTTAATTTTTAAATGTATGCAGCTTAATCCTCTAAACCCTCAATAGCCTCAATATTCGTGCAGTACCAGATATCTGCTTTATTTGCAATAAACGCACAAAATTCCTCAAACTCCTGCCATTGCTCCTCGGTTACAAGCTCATAGCTGTGACCCCATATATAAAACATTTTAGCATCGTCATACTCAGCGTTTATAAACTCCTCGGCAAGCTCTTTGCGGTTCGGTGCCAAAAAATGACAGGTAGGATGAAGCATAACACCATCAGGCATTTCAAAGTTGTTTGTAGACTTAACTGTACGGCAGTATTTCATACCGCAATCCTTAATTATCTCAACCGTTCTTTCGTTATATGTACCAAACGGCAACGCCATACCCTTTATTTCGCAGCCATATAAAAACTCAAGCAATTTGCAGTCAATTCTTATTTCGTTATAAACTGTGTTATCATTGCATTTTTCAAGGAACGGATGGCGGTAGGTATGCGATGCAACCTCAAAACCGTCATATAAATCAGGATGCTCGGTATAGTTTACATAGGTTACATATTTTTCACTGTTAAAGGTCCAACCGTGGCTATCGGAAAGCGAGGCAGAATTGAGATTAAAGGTTGCTTTTATCCCGTACTTTTTAAACAGCTCAATAAGTCTTATATCATCAACAACACCGTCATCAAAGCTGAATGTTAACGCCTTTTTGTATCCATTTTTGAATTTCATAATATTATTCTCTCCCTTTAAATTTCAGGTTTAAAAGCCGGCATAAGCTGAAGCTTGAAAAGATTTGCATTATGCTTGCGATCAATAATTTCTTTTTTAGCTTTATCCTCTATTATACCCTCACGTATATAAACATCGAGCTCTGCATAGGTAAAGCCCAGATTTTCCTCATCGGTTTTTCCGCAAAGACCGTCTATCGGAACCTTATCTACCAACACATCAGGAAGACCCAAAACTCTGCCTATCTCCTTAACCTCGGTAACAGTAAGGTTCGCCATAGGTGAAAAATCGCCCGCGGCATCTCCGTAACGCGTAGAATAACCAACCCAATCCTCCGAAAGATTGCAGGTATTTACAACTCTGCCGTTAACCGATTGGCTTACGGCATAAAGGGTTGTCATCCTTATTCTCGGCGGCATATTAACCTTTGACTGCTCTGAAAGCTCAAGCTCTTTCGGGAAAGCGGCAACCAAAGCCTCTGCCGCATCCTTAATATTTATTTCATAATGCTTTATTCCCAAATGATTTACAAGCAAATACGCCATATCAATATCATGCTGTGTGCCCTTTGGCATCAAAACACCGATAACTCGGTCTTTTCCGAGTGCCTCAACGCAAAGCGCCGCCGCAACCGAGCTATCCTTACCGCCCGAAATACCTAAAACCGCATTACAACCCTTACCGTTTTGCTCAAAAAACTCTCTTATCCACTCAACACAGTCATTTTTAATCTTTACTGCATCAAACATTGTACCACCGCCCAAAAACAATCATTTTAATTATTATATCACACCTATTCGCACTAAATCAATAATTCTTTATCTTTACAAAGCATTTAATTTTTAGTATAATCATTTCTTGGTTGAATACGAGATTATATTGGAGTTAAATTATGCAAATTCATCTTTCAGACCATTTCACCTATCGCCGACTTATACGTTTTACTTTACCATCAATACTTATGATGGTTTTTACGTCAATCTACGGCGTGGTGGACGGTTTTTTTGTTTCAAATTTCGCAGGTAAAACACCCTTTGCGGCGGTAAACCTTGTAATGCCGTTTTTGATGCTGGTTGCAACAGTTGGTTTTATCTTTGGAACGGGCGGTACCGCAATTGTTGCTAAAGCCTTCGGCGAGGGCAAGGATGCGCGCGCAAACAGGTATTTTTCCCTTTTTGTTTACATAGCTTTTGGGTTGGGTTTTTTGTTAGGTATTATCGGAATAATTTTTGCGCGCCCCATTTCCCAATTTTTAGGTGCAGAAGGCAAGCTTTTGGAGGATTGCGTTGATTACACCCGCATTATCCTTATTGCTTTACCTTTTTATGTTTTACAGCTTTTATTTCAAAGCTTTTTTGTAACGGCAGAAAAACCGCAGTTGGGTCTTGCGGTTACTGTTTCATCGGGTATTACCAATATGGTACTTGATGCCATACTTGTTATTCTGTTGCCACATCCCTACAAGCTTATGGGAGCGGCAGTCGCAACCGCTGCAAGTCAGGTTGTTGGAGGCGGAATACCGCTTATCTACTTCTTCAAAGAAAACAGCAGTATACTTCATCTTGGAAAAACACGATTTGATATGCACGCAATAGCAAAGGCTTGCACAAACGGTTCCTCGGAGTTTATGAGCAATGTTTCGATGAATATCGTTGGTATGCTTTATAATTTTCGGCTTATTGAGTACGCAGGCGAGGATGGCATTGCCGCTTACGGTGTTATGATGTATGTAAGCTTTATTTTTGCATCTATTTTTATAGGTTACTCCATAGGCGTTGCTCCTGTTATAGGTTATCATCACGGCGCAAAAAGCCACGGGGAGCTTCGCGGACTTTTGCGAAAAAGCCTTGCAATGCTTGGGGTTTTCGGCATACTTATGTTGGTTACAGGCGAAATTTTCGCAGTACCTCTATCAAAAATATTTGTTGGCTACAACCAAAAGCTCTTTGAGCTTACCGTTTCGGGATTCCGCATTTTCGCACTTTCTTTTATATTTATGGGATATGCAATATTCGGCTCGGGATTTTTTACCGCATTAAATGACGGAGTAACATCTGCAATAATCGCCTTTTTGAGAACCCTTGTTTTTCAGGTTGCGGCAGTATTGCTTTTACCGCTTATTTTCGGCATAGACGGAATATGGTATTCAATAATAGTTGCCGAGTTTATGGCGGTTGTACTTTCGGCAATCTTCCTTTTAATAAAAAGAAAAAGGTTCAAATACTAAAAACAGCATAAAAAAAGCGCCCCTTTGGGCGTAGTTAATATAAAAAGCAAAATAACCCTTGACCGAATGTTTCTTTACACATTTTAGCCGGTCAAGGGTTACTTTTGTTCATTCTTGATATCTAACATCTTTTCTTTGTACCTCTCAATTCTACGGATTTCTGCCTTCGTTCACTCTTACTTTC
>JAZSKL010000049.1:0-5701 GCA_045534855.1 Acutalibacteraceae bacterium | reverse complement strand
AAAGAGCTATTGTCACAAATTTCCTCAATAGTCCAATACCCTTTAGCTATACGATATGCATACCATATTACCAATTCGTAAATCGAAGCAATATCTGAATATTTGTCAGGAGCAAATTCTTTTGCTACTTTCTCCATATCTGAGTAATAAATCCCCCAATCACTGTCAAGAGCAACCTTTATTGTGCCGTAATTTTCAATATCAATATCGGCATAGTATTCGGCGGTTATATCCTCTACGCTGTCAACAAAATCGACTTTTTTACCGCCGTCTTCCTTTGAAAAGAAATCCGAAACAAACATCATAACAACTGCAACCACAACCGCGCATACTGCCGCAACCGCCACAGTTATTACAGCCGCTTTTTTCTGCCTTTGGCTTTCATAAGGACGGCAAAGTTCATTTATAGAATGCTCAACCGCATCACTCAATTTAAGCGGTACGGGGGTCAATTTTTCCTGACGGATAAAATCATTCACCAATTCATCATAGCTGATGCTTGATTTATTAAGGGCTGCAAGTATGTTTTCAATATTGATTTTTTCCTGTTCAACCGCTTTTTCGAAGGTTTTTTTATCTAACTTCAAAAATGCGGCAGTTACCTCTTTTTCGCATCCGCTTATATTACGCATAACAAAAATAAAACGCTGTAACGGATTAAACTGCGCTATAACACGCTGAATATCGGTTGTTTTACCTGATTTAGGATAAATCTCACCCGTTATCAAAAAATTTCTTTCCTCGGGTATGCGAAGCGCCTTGGAATCTTTTTTCAAAATTACCGCACGGCAGTATTCACCCACCTTGAGCATTACAAAATTTGTAAACTCCTTTTCGGTTTTTATACTACTTGATGCAAGGTCACGAAATACAGATTTAAAGGCTTCTGCAGTTACCGCCTGAGCCTTGTTGGTATCCTCCAACAGCCAAGAGGCAAGATAATAAGCCTTTTGCTTATTCTTTTCAAAAAGCTCTGCCATAGCCTTTCCGTAATAGGATGAGGCTTTAACGATTATTTGGGACATTATTTTTTTACTTCCTTTCACACGGTTTAAAGCATAAATATATAAACCAATTATATACTGAAATTTTGAAAAAATTTTTAACAAAGGGTAAATATAATCAATTTATCATTTCCTTGAATTGTTCTTCATCAATAACCGCAACGCCAAGCGCATTGGCTTTATCAAGCTTGCTTCCTGCTTCTTCACCCGCTAAAACATAGGTTGTTTTTTTGGAAACAGATGATGCTGTTTTACCGCCGAAGCTTTCAATAATCTCTGCCGCTTCGCTTCGTTTGTAGGTTGGAAGCGTACCGGTTAAAACAAATGTCATACCTGCAAATCGGGTATCGGTTATCTGTTTTTGGCTTTCGGTATTAACGCCTAAACGCTTTAAGCTTTCTATCATACGGCGGCTTTCCTCCAAAGAGAAAAACTCTGCCGCAGACTGTGCCATAACAGCGCCAAAGCCCTCTATTTGTTCAAAATCTTCAGATGAAGCATTAAGCACATTATCAATTGATATAAAATGCTCTGAAATAAGCGCCGCAGCCTTTGCGCCTATATGACGTATACCAAATGCAAAAATAAGCTTTGAAAGGTCATTTTGCTTTGATTTTTCAATAGCAGAAAGCATATTTTTAGTAGACTTTTCGCCTATACGTTCAAGCTCTGAAACCTTTTCGCCGTTAAGCATATACAAATCAACAATATTAGAAATAAGACCTGCATTTAAAAGCTGTTCCAAAACAGCAGGACCAAGACCCTCTATATCCATTGCATCGCGCGATGTAAAATGAATAAGGTGGCGTAAAAGCTGCGCGGGGCAATCTGCATTAGTGCAACGCACTACCGCTTCCCCATCCTCCCTTGATACAGGCGAACCGCAAGACGGACAGATTTCAGGCAATTTAAACACTTCGTTACCCGAATGATGCGAAACCGAAAGCACCTCCGGTATTATTTCGCCGGCTTTACGTACAACTATTGTATCACCTATTGCAATACTCTTTGAAGCAATAAAATCCTCATTATGAAGTGTTGCACGGCTTACGGTTGTTCCGGCAAGGATTATCGGGTCAAACACCGCGGTGGGTGTAAGAGCACCTGTTCTGCCTACCGCAATTTCTATTTCGCGAAGCACCGTTTCCTTTTCTTCGGGAGGATATTTATAAGCTACCGCCCATTTAGGATATTTTGAGGTACTTCCAAGCTCTTCTCGGTACGAAAGATTATCAACCTTAATTACTGCACCGTCAATATCATAAGAGTATTCTCCGCGATTTTCGCCTATACTTTCAATTTCGGCTATTGCCTGTTCAATATCGGCACAACGCCTAAATGTTGGAAGTACATTAAAGCCCAATCCCATTAAGAATTCAAGCGTTTCAATATGCGAAGAAAAGATTTTACCCTCGATGCGCTGAATATTAAAAATAAAAATATCAAGCTTTCTTTCAGCCGTTATCTGAGGATTTTTCTGCCTTAGTGAGCCTGCTGCCGCATTTCTCGGATTTTTAGCAGGCGCTTCACCCATAAGCTCCTGACGCTCTACCAAGCGTTCAAAGCTTTCTTTTGGCATATAAACCTCGCCTCTTACCTCTAATTCACCCAAAAAGTCAATTTTTTGAGGTATTGAGCTTATTCCCAAAAGATTTGCGGTAACATCCTCACCCGTTATACCGTCACCTCGGGTAGAACCGCGGAAAAATGAGCCGTTTTTATATTCAAGAGAAACCGAAAGACCATCTATTTTAGGCTCAACCGAAAATGCGGTTTTGGAAAGCTCTATGCGGGAAGCAAATGTTCTCAACTCATCAAACGAAAAAACATCCTGCAAGCTTTCCATTTTAACGGTATGTTCTACCGGCGTAAACTGACGCGAAACCGCACCGCCTACCCGTTTAGTTGGAGAATCATTAGTTGAAAGCTCGGGAAAATCCGCTTCAAGCTGTTTTAATTCACGCATTAAAGCATCATATTCAAAATCGGTTATTTCGGGAGCATCCTCATCATAATAGCGCTTATTATGGTATCGGATTATATCTACAAGTTCACTCCATCTTGATTTTGCTTCTTCAAAATTCATTTAATCTTCCCTCATCATTCATCAAAATCTGTATATCCGTAATCGAAAATATTACCTGCAGTGCTGTCACCTATTTCTTCAATTACCTCTGTATAAGCATTGGGAACGCGACCTACTATAACGGTTTGCGCGGCAATATACTCGGTAGAAACCGAAAAGCCGTAACGAGTACCCGTCATCAAAACCGTTCCGCCAATATTTACTACCACCATAATTTTATGCAAAACCTGATTTATACCGGCATTTTTAAACTCACTTTTAAAATCAACATAGACAGTTGAGGTTATACGCATTGGAAACTTTAACATAGGCCCCATACCTGCGGTATACTCATTTCCAAGCAAAGTACCAAACGGTATAAGTACCATACATTCTTCATTTTGGCTCACAAGCCGCGATACCTCATTTGTAATTTCGGTTTTAAGGAGATTTATCATAAGCTGGTCAACATTAACGCCAACAATCTCGCCATCGGGATTATATGCAAGCCTTACTATACTTTCATAATCAACCTTATTGCCGTTTAAAACCTCGGTTGCGGCATCATTAGCAAACCTTAACATCATAGTTTCTGCATTACTTACAGCAGTATTATAGATTACAGGGCGGCTTCTAAAATAAAAAACAGTAACCGCAACTACTAAAAGCACCAAAAACATTACAAAAAATATTAAAAACCGCTTTATCGGGTAATTTCTTTTCATAAACCAACCCCCTGCCATTATTTTACGAAAAAAACGGCATTTTGGTGAAAATGGTTTATATAAAGATATTATACCATACTTTAAAATAAATTACTATAAAAAAATGCGGCAGAGGTTTAATTTTTTCAACCCCTGTCGCATTTTCTTTTAATTTATATTGCCGCTATTACTCTCCCTCAAAAAGCGGGGTTGAGAAGTAGCGCTCAGCGGTATCGGGAAGAACCGTTACAACTGTTTTACCCTTACCAAGCTTTTTAGCAAGACGAATGGCGGCGGCAACATTTGTACCGCTCGAAATACCGCACATTATACCTTCTTTGCTTGCAAGGTCCTTCGAAGCCTTAATAGCCTCATCATCCTTAACAATACAAATATCATCATATATATTTTGGTTAAGTATTTCGGGAATAAGACCGTCACCAATACCCATCTGAAGATGCGTACCGATAGAACCGCCCGAAAGAATTGCGGCATGCTCCGGTTCAACCGCCCAAATTTCCATATCGGGATTAGCCTCTTTCAAGGTTTCGCCTATACCTGTAATCGTACCGCCTGTACCAATACCCGAACAAAAGCCGTGAATGGGACCTGCAACCTGTTCCAATATTTCAACGCCTGTTTGTTTGCGCTGAATTTCAGGGTTAGCCGGATTTTCAAACTGCTGGGGTACAAAAACACGGCTATCCTCACGCTGCATACGAAGAGCTGTTTGCAAGCACTCATCAATACAAGCACCTATATTACCTGCATCATGAACAAGCAAAACCTCTGCCCCGTAATGACGAACGAGCTTTCTGCGTTCTTCACTTACCGAATCAGGCATAATTATAATAGTTTTATAACCGCGTACAGCACCCACAAGCGCAAGACCTATACCTTGATTTCCGCTTGTCGGCTCAACTATTATAGTATCCTTATTTATTTTTCCTGCCTTTTCAGCCTCACAAATCATATTATATGCCGTTCTGGTCTTTATAGAGCCGCCGACATTAAGACCCTCAAACTTAACAAGTATTTGGGCGCTATCGGGGTCTACCATATTATTAAGCCGTATAATAGGCGTTTGACCCAAAGCCTCTAAAATATTATTACAAATCATATTACTCCGCCTTTTATAATTTAAAAAAACATATTTAAGTACATACAAAAAGTATTTTACCATATTATACTATAAAAAACAACAGTAAAATGTGATAAAAATATTTAATGAAACATTTTGCGACATATTTCGACAGACTATATATAGTATAATTGGATTAAAGGTGGTGAAAGTAATGAAATATAAAGAAATTTTAAAAGAACTATCCGTCAAAGAAAACACATCCCCAAAAAACATAGAAAGAGAAATGGAATTTGCGTTAAAATTAGCCGGATTAGATTGTTCAGTCAAGAAATTTCTTGATTCGGTTATTTTTTTGCTCAACAAGGACTATATATAGTATAATCGTATAATATATAGTCTAATGACTCCCGACAAAAATTATACAATACTTTTGTTGGGAGTGAGCAAAATGAATATCACCGAAGCCGTAAAGAAAAGATTTGAAGAATTATGCTTTAAAAATGATATTAACTTTTGTAAGTTAGCAAGTTTATCGGGAGTACCTTACACAACAGTTAAATCAATATTTTATAACCAAAGCAAAAATCCCGGTATTGCAACCATTAAAAAGCTGTGTGATGGACTTAATATTACAATAACAGAGTTTTTCAATACCGAATACTTCATCAATTTAGAGCAAGAAATAAAATAATTGTACTTAATTGCTAAAGAACAGGGCGCTGCAAAAAGGCAACACCCTGTTCTTAATATTTTATTACAAATATCCGCGAATATCAACCGCAAGTCTTTCCTCAAGATTTATAAGCTTTTTAGCGATATCCTTTGACCTTTCATCTGCGGCCTT
>JAZSKL010000098.1:0-5529 GCA_045534855.1 Acutalibacteraceae bacterium | reverse complement strand
AATTATAAGGGAGCAAGCAAAACCGTAACCTTAAAAGAGGTAAACGGTTCGATTATAGAATGCTCAGGTGCACCAAAAAATAAGATTCACCTTAAAGGTGAGTCTTATTTTTTATGTATATCTTATAATTAAAAAAATTATTTATAATCAAAAAGGTGCAACCCTATTTAATGAGGTTGCACCTTTTTATTGATTTTTTGTAAAGTATCTTAATTAAATTATGCGAACACGGATAACGCCGTCAATAGCCTCAAGTTCTGCGATGATTGCATCATCATTTGCAGCGGCAACATCAAGCATTGTGTAAGCATAGTCACCGCGTGACTTATTGAGCATATTCTCAATATTTACACCGTCAGCGGCAGCAGCAGTTGTAATAGCGGTAAGCATATTCGGAATATTCTTATGAATAATGCAGATACGCTTATCTGTACTTCTGGGCATCACGATTTCGGGAAGGTTTACAGAGTTTACGATATTACCGTTTTCGATATAATCAATAAGCTCTTTAGCTGCCATCTTTGCACAGTTATCCTCGGATTCAGGTGTTGAAGCACCAAGGTGAGGAATTGCAATAACTCCGTCAACGCAAAGAAGGTCATCGGTCGGGAAATCGGTAACATAAGAAGCTACCTTACCGGACTCAAGAGCAGCTACCATATCTGCAGAATTAACAAGTGCATCACGAGAGAAGTTAAGGATACGAACACCGTCCTTCATCATTGCGATAGAATCAGCATTGATAAGGTTCTTTGTAGTATCGGTAAGCGGAACGTGAACAGAAATGTAATCACACTTCTTGAAAATCTCCTTTATGTCGTTAATATGAACGGCATTATGAGTAAGATTCCAAGCCGACTTAACAGAAAGATAGGGGTCATAACCGTAAACGGTCATACCAAGGTGATTAGCAGCATTAGCAACCATAACACCAATTGCACCGAGACCTATAACACCCAAGGTTTTTCCTTTAAGTTCGGGACCTGCGAATGCGCTCTTTCCTTTTTCAACCATTTTGCCAACCTCTGCGCCGTTACCCTTTAAGGTTTTTGCCCACTCAATAGCGGAAATAACACGGCGTGAGCTTATAAGCAAGCCTGCAATTACAAGCTCTTTAACAGCGTTTGCATTAGCACCTGGGGTATTGAATACAACTATACCCTGTTCGGAGCAACGGTCAATCGGGATATTATTTGTACCTGCACCTGCACGGGCAATAGCCTTTAAGGAAGCAGGAAATTCAACATCATGCAATGCGGCGGAACGAACTATGGCGCCGTCTGCATTATCTACCTCATCACCGATTGTATACTTATCATCAAAAACCTCAAGACCTGTTTTAGAAATCTTATTGTAAGTTTTAATCTTAAACATTATGCGTTTTCCTCCTCAAATTTCTTCATAAACTCAACAAGCTTCTCAACACCCTCAATAGGCATAGCGTTGTAGATAGAAGCGCGCATACCGCCAACACTGCGGTGACCCTTAAGGTTTACGAAGCCTGCTTTTTTGGACTCTGCTACAAACTTAGCATCAAGTTCCTCATTGCCTGTAATAAAGGGAACATTCATAAGAGAACGGTCTTCCGGAACTACAGTACCCTTGAAGAGCTTGGAGTTATCAAGGAAGTCATAAAGAATCTTAGCCTTCTTCTCGTTAAGCTCCTTCATAGCCTCTAATCCGCCCATTTTCTTGATCCACTTGAAGGTAAGACCTGCAACATAGATTGCATAGCAAGGGGGAGTATTGAACATAGAACCGTTTTCTGAATGGGTATCATATTTAAGCATTGTAGGAGTAATATCCATAGCGTTTCCAATAAGATCCTTACGGATAATAACGATTGTAACACCTGCGGGAGCTACGTTCTTCTGTGCGCCTGCATAAAGCATACCGAACTTAGAAACATCAACAGGCTCAGAAAGAATGCAGGAAGAAATATCAGCGATAAGCGGAACATCGCCTGTTTCGGGAAGAGTATTGTACTTTGTACCGTAAATGGTATTATTCATACAAATGTGAACAAAGTCAGCCTCGGGGTCAAAATCTGCAGCTGTGGTCTTTGGAATGTAGCTGAAGGTTTTATCCTTAGAAGAAGCAACCTCACGAGCAGCACCGTAACGAGCAGCCTCCTTATAAGCCTTATTTGCCCACTGACCTGTAATGATAAAATCAGCCTTACCGTTTTTATTCATAAGGTTAAGGGGAATCTTAAAATTCTGTGTAGAAGCACCGCCCTGAAGGAAAAGAACCTCATAATTATCAGGGATGTTCATGATCTCACGAAGATCAGCCTCAGCGGCATCAAAAATTGCCTGATATTCTTTTGAACGATGGGACATTTCCATTACGGACTGACCGCTTTCACCATATTCAAGCATTTCTGCTGCTGCGGTTTTAAGAACCTCCTCGGGAAGCATAGAGGGACCTGCGCTAAAATTATAAACTCTGGACATAATAGTAACCTCCTAAAAAATATATAATTGTTATTGTCCTTTTGCAAAAGGTATTTCTCTTTTGCATCATTTACTCCCTATTATATGGCAAATGTATCAGAATGTCAATAGGATTGTTAAAACAATAACAAAGTTTTTATTGAAATTTCTATTTTTGATAAAAAGTTCGTTAAATAAATAACAATCAAAGTAAAAATAGGCTCTCCCTCCCCTTTACATCGATGTTTTTTTATGGTACAATATTAAAAAATTGATTTTAAGGGGTTTACAGTATGTCAAGATGTCTTAAAGAATATAAAATATCTCTTCCTGCAGATGCTTTACTGCATAATATTTCGCAGTATCTTTCTTCCGAAGGCTACCAATATACTAACTATCATAATGAAAATGTTTATAAAAAAGGAAAAGGTATTGCAACAGGTCCTACCTTTGTTAAGCTTTCACTTTTAAACGATATACTGCGTATTGAAGCATGGGTAAAATTTGCTGTTGTTCCCGGTGTATATGCCGGCGAAATGAATCTTGAGGGCGTTGCAGGAATTGCTATTAAAAAACCCCTTAAAGGAAGAATTACATATATTGAGTCGCTTATATTGAGTGTACCGGGCAATCAGCTTATTAACTTCAACCCCGAATACTATCCCGAGCTTGTTGATGCCAACTGCAATCAGCCGCCTGTTCAACCACAACCCCAGTATAATTCACAACCGCAGTATACACAATATACCCCCGTACAGCCACAGCAACCGCAGTATACACCGCAACATCAATATACTCCACAACCACAACAATCACAATTTGTTCCACCCGCTCCCGAGCCAAAGGTTTTAAAGTGTATTCGTTGCGGTAAGGTTTTACCCGATGGTGCGGCATTTTGCAGCGCTTGCGGATACCCTGTACGCCGTTAAATATTCAATAATTTCAAAAGCGAGCCTTATTACAAAAGGTTCGCTTTTATAGCATTTATAAAAGGTGTTTATCTATTTTTTAGCTTATTAAACATACTTTTTGTTTTATTTTATGTTAATACCATTGTGCAAAAACTCTATATTTTTTATAATAAATATAAGGAGGGTTTATTTATGTTTAAAAGATTATTAAGTTTTATTATTTGTTTATCACTTACCGCTTTAACCTGTATTGTAACAAGAGCAGAAAGCAAAACGCCCAAAAAAGACTCTTCCCATGAAATTATCATTTTTATGGGCAATGAGGCTATAAAGGAAAATGAAGACGGTAAATTTATTTATACCGTTGCTTCTCTTAATGAAATCCCTGTACTCTCTTGCCGATTTAACAGCAATTCATACACCTGTATTATAACACAGCCCAAAAGAGAAAACGGCTATAAAGGCACCGTAACATTAACTTCACTATCCGATAAAAAGGTTACGGAATATACAGTTAATGTATATGACAACAACACCTTTAAAAGCCATTTTATAAATCTTGGTGGCGATCCATGGGTAACCTATCATGACGGTTGGTATTATTATATGTATACCGGTAACGGTTTTTACATTTCAAAATCACGTGAGCTTGAACGTGTAAACAGCAATCCTGTTTCAGTTTTTAAGACATCCGACCTTGTTGACAACATAAACTTCGGACTTGTAAAAGAGCTTTGGGCTCCCGAACTTCATTTTATTGACGGATACTGGTACATATATTTCACCGCTTATGACGGTATTGAAAAAAATACTGCCGAATGGAATGAATGTACGGGAAAACCGATTAACCACCGTATGTATGTGCTTAAAAGCGACACTTCCGATGCACAAGGCTCTTACACATTTTTAGGTCAGTTGAAAGAAAAAGAAAGCGATTATATCAATTCTGAAAACTATGACCCCACTACTCACAAGCCGGGACATTGGGCTATTGACCAAACCGTATTCAAATGGAACGGCAAGCTTTATGCCGTATGGTCGGGTTGGCCGGATTATTCAAGCGTTGGACAGCGCATTTACATTGCCGAAATGGAAAATCCCTATACCATTTCAAGTGCGAGAGTTGAAATTTCCCGTCCTGAATATGCCTATGAAACCTATTCAATGATACCTGCTGTAAACGAGGGTCCGCAAGCTCTTATCTCACCTGACGGCAAAACTCTTAATATTGCTTTTTCAGCAAACAGATTTGATGATTGGCAGTATTCATTGGGTCTTCTTACACTCAAAGAGAACGGCGACCCACTTAATGCAAATGATTGGATAAAGACCGAAAAACCCGTTTTTGAAACCAATTTTGAAAGCAGTACATATTCGGTAGGTCATTGTTCTTTTGTTCCCTCACCCGACAAATCAGAAAACTACGTTATTTTCCATGCTCGCAGAGGCGAGGATACCGCTCTTAATCCAAGAGAAATAAGAACACAGCAGTTTTATTGGAATGATGATGGGACACCCTATTTCCCCGATGCTGTTTCGGCAGATGATTTAGTACAAATCCCATCCGGTACAGCTAAAATCGACCGTACACAGCTTGAAGCCGAGGACGGTATACTTTCCGGTAATGCTTTTATACCCGAAAAGGACAGTGCTGTTTTAACATACGATAACGACTATTATTCAGGCGGAAAACGCGTTGCACTTACAAGCGCAGGTTCAGCCGTAACCTTCAGCTATACAGCACCCAAAGACGGATTATATACCTTTTCTTTCTTATCTTCCTCAAGTGCTTCTTCAGGATTTTCCGTTACAATAGACGAGCAAGAACCGTTTATACGCAAGCTTTACGGAAACGCCTCTAACATAAATAACTTCTGTTTCCAAGATACTACGAATATTGAGCTTACAAAAGGTGTTCACACCATAACAGTTTCCTACACTTCATCCTATAAAGCAGGCGGTTACCTCGACCGACTTGATATCTGGAACGAAGCTGACGCCGAAGCGGTATACGCTAATCAGGAGGACGAAAACAAAAACTGCACAAAGTTACCTGTTATTATAAAAAAGGATGAAGAAACCGAAGAAGTATTAAACTTTGGTACAGAATACACCTTTGACAGCTTTGGAGACTTTGATAAATACTGGGGTGCTGCCGAACCGTTCCGTCAGGAATACGGCGA
>JAZSKL010000162.1:0-2026 GCA_045534855.1 Acutalibacteraceae bacterium | reverse complement strand
TTAATTTCAACAATGGCAGAGCCCTTTGAATGACCGCCCCATTCGATAATCTTAATCTGAGAATTTATAACATATTCACCGTCAAAGGTGAAAACCTTAAAATCATCCGGAATATAGTATTTTGCCCTTTTATATTCCTTATTTGTAACAAAAACGGTTGCATTTTTAAAATACTTTACCGCCTCAATATGGTCGTGATCGGGATGCGTTATTATAACATCCGTAATATCCTGCGGTGCTAAATCAAACTGCCTTAAAACAAATACAGGTGAAAAAAATCGCTTCATAATAAAACCCGGCATAGTATTACAGCCTGCATCAACAAGAATATTTCTTTCCCCGCTTTTGATTAAATACACCGAAAAGGTTATAGGTATTTTTTCACCTGCTTCTCCGCCGCAAAATACCGCACTTTCAGACAAAGATGAATCTGCATATTTAAGGCAGTAAACAGACAATTCATTTTTAAGCATTACAAATCACACCTATATCTAAAAATCAATATCATCACGAACTTTTTTCATAATGCTCAAAAGCGGCTGTGATGCCGTTGACAGTGCATCGTGTTCATAAACACAAAGTGCCATACAACATCCAAGCTTAATTCCAAGCCTTCTGTGAAGTGTTGACACCCCGCCCGACAAAAACAGAAACGGTGCGCCAAGCTCTCTTTTCAAAAGGTTGGTAATCCTTAAATTTTCAATCTGTTGTTCCATTGTATCGGCGGCAGTTACGATTTTAATTATATCAGCGCCTCTGCGTTTTTGTTCAAGTGCAATTTCAAGCACCCTATCCGCCGGAGCATATTTATAAAGATGAGAGGACATTAAAACCTCCGCACCGATATTGTGAAGCTCATCAATAAGCTCCATTTGTTTTTTAACAGCTACTGCATCATCAGTAAGCTCCTCCGGATGCTTGCAAAATAAATCACCCATTACATCACAAAGTGTTGCTCCGCTTTTAGCTAATGTTATTATTCCGCTTGCCAGCTCATCATCGGTAAGCTTTTGATTATAAGCATATCTGTAATTTGTTACATAGCAAGGTCTGCCTTGCATCTCAGAAAAGATCCTTTTAAATGTATCGGGATTTTGAAATTCCGTTTTTAAGGATTCAACCTGCAATCCGTAGGCATCGGCACCAAGGCAGTTTGCATTTCTTATTCTACCTATTGCAACTTCGGGTGTTTCACACTGAAGCATAACGGTAAGCATTGGATTCGGATTATTTAAAAAGCTTTTTGCCATCATTACCACGACCTTGTCATAGCGTTTCTTCCGCCGTCTATCATAATGTTTTCTCCGTTTATAAACTGACCCTTATCAGAAGCCAGGAAAAGACACAAATCAATTATTTCCTGCGGCTCGGCGGCTCTACCCATAAGGGTTTTCATATTTACCATAGCGGCACGGGTCAGCACAGGACCGGGAGATACGCAAACACAGCGAATACCGTATTTAGAGCCATATTGTGCCACAGACTTTGTGAAGCCAAACATCAATCCTGCTTTTGAGGTGGGGTAATCCATTCCGTATCCGTCACCCTCTTGACCGGTTATTGAACCGATATTTATGATAAGACCGCTTTTTTGCTCACGCATCTGCTTCAAAACGGCGTGTGCAAAATAGAAAGGACCTTTTAAGTTAACATCAATTCCCCAATCATATACATCAATCGGCACATCAGGAAATTCAGGATGCTTTTCTCTATCAACATTTAGCATACGAACAGCAGTACCGCCTGCAAAGCTTGCCATTACATCAATTCTGCCAAAGGCTTCAACCGCCTTATCACGTGCGGCACATACCTGATTATAATCGCGAACATCACAAACAACACCTATTGCTCTTCCACCCGATTTCTGATTTATTTCTTCAACCTTTTGATTAAGTACAGCCTCATTAACATCGCACAAAACAACATTTCCGCCCTCTGCCGCAAAACATTCGGCAAAAAGCAAGCCCATACCTGAAGCCGCACCTGTAGAAATTGCAACCTTATCTTTAAATTGCATAATATCACC
>JAZSKL010000212.1:0-3943 GCA_045534855.1 Acutalibacteraceae bacterium | reverse complement strand
CTTTTGCAGTCTATACCGGATGAAGTACCTATGGATCCAAAAACATTAGCAGAGCTTCTGTCATTGCGTTTTGAGCAAGCGCCTAATTTAGAATCTTTTTTGCCTATAGCGCCTGCTTCGCCTGTTGTACCCGATGCTCCGATAACACCTGTTTCAGATAATGCATTTGAGGTTGTTGGTGTTAAGGATGATTCAATTGAGGAGGAAGATTTTTGATTTCCTATATTTTAGCAATCATTACAGGTCTTGCTGTACTTGGAATTGACCAATATACCAAGATTTTTATGTTAGAGTATTTGGCAAATAAAAGCAATGAAACGAAAATTATTCCGGGTTTTATTGATTTGATTTTAGTTCATAATGGTGGCGGCGCTTGGGGAATGTTAAGTGGTCATACATGGATACTGTTATCCGTTACCATTGTTATTATGCTTATCAGTGTCACCTTGCTTTTAAAAATGGGCTTGCAGAATAAGCTGATGTTTTGGGCTATTATTCTTGTTTTAAGCGGCGGTATAGGCAATATGATTGACCGTATTTTCCGCGATGGAAAAGTTGTTGATTTTTTGCATTTTACGTTCTGGTCTCAATTTCCTGTTTTCAATGTTGCTGATATTGCTATAGTTTTAGGAGCAGGATTGTTAGTGCTTTACTTTGTTATAAGTTCTGTAAAAGAAAGCAGGAAAAAGAAAAGTACTATAACCAAAAGTACCGAAGTAACAGATGGAAAGAATTGATGCTGTTTTTGAGCAGACCGGAGCTTGCCGTATAGATGTTTTTACAGCGGAACTCACAGGTTTTACACGTTCACATGCTACTAAACTTATTGAAAGCGGTTTGGTTTTTGTAAACGGAAAGGCTGTTTTAAAAAATTATAAATTAAAGTTCGGTGAAGAAGTTTCAGTTGAGATTCCCGATCCCGAGGGGCTTGAAATTTCTGCCGAAAATATCGATCTTAACATTGTTTATGAGGATAAACATCTTTTGGTTGTTAATAAGCCAAAAGGGTTGGTGGTTCACCCTGCAGCAGGAATAAATAGCGGTACAATGGTTAATGCACTGCTTTACCATTGCGGTGAATCGCTTTCGGGCATAAACGGTGTTATGCGTCCCGGTATTTTGCACCGAATTGATAAAAATACAAGTGGCTTGTTACTTGTTGCCAAAAATGATATTTCCCATAATTTTTTAGCAGAGCAAATTAAGACTCATACCTGTAACAGGATTTATGAAACGGTAGTTTACGGTAATTTAAAAGGGGATAGCGGTACAATAGATGCACCTATCGGTCGTCATCCAATTAAACGTAAACAAATGGCAGTTACAGAAAGTAACAGCAAAAATGCAGTAACGCATTATGAGGTTTTGGAGCGTTTGAATGGCTTCACCCATGTGAGATTACGTCTTGAAACTGGTCGTACACATCAGATACGTGTTCATATGGCGTATATCGGTCATCCGGTAGCGGGTGACGATGTTTACGGACCTAAAAAGGTTATAAAAAAGCTTGACGGTCAATGCCTGCACGCAAGGCAGATTGGTTTTGTTCACCCTGAAACACGTAAGTATATGGAATTTTCGAGTGAATTGCCACAGTATTTTAAAGATTTTTTACAGGAGTGCCGTAAATAATGGATTTATTTAAAAATTGTTTACTTGCTTGCGATATAGACGGTACACTTCAGGTTAACGGAAAAATTAACGAGCGAAGTATTGATAGAATAAAATACTTTGTAAGTGAGGGCGGTAATTTTGCTTTGTCTACAGGACGTACCGCTTGTGCTGTTAACGATGTACTCGAAAAGCTCTCTGAATATATTTCACCGTCTGTTGTAGGAAACGGAACGGTTATTTATGATTTTAAAAACGATAATATTCTTTTTCAACTTGCTTTAGAGCCGGATTTTTTTGATTTTATTAAAGATGTATATGAAAAATTTCCAACTGTAGGAATAGAAGTGCATTGTCAGAAAACGCCTTATTTAATTCGCTTAAATGATGAAATTGAGGCTCACGGAAAATATGAGCATATGGTATATGTACCGATAACGCTTGATGAATTACATAAATATTCTCCCAATAAGATTTTGTTTGCAGATTCGGATTTGGAAATTTTAGAAAACTTGTTTAACTATGCTAAAGATAAGGTGAGCAATGCTGAATTTAAAAATACAGCAGCTGACCTTGGCGGTAGGAAAAGGCATTATGTTGAAATGGTACCGCTTAATGTTTCTAAATCCTCTGCTTTAAGAGAATTATGCAAAATAATTTCGGTTAAAAAAGGCGGTTATTTTGCGATTGGGGATTATTATAACGACCTTGAGATGATCAAGGATTCGGATATAGGTTGTTTCACCGCTGATGCGCCTGACGAATTGAAGCAGCACGCAGATTTTATTTCGGGTGTTGCTTTAGAAGGCGCAGTGGCTGATTTTATTGATTATTTGGCAGAAAAATTTAATGCCAATAAATAAGAAAGGGTGCAAGGAATGGACACACAAACCAAAAAAGAACTTCAAAAAATTGCCTTAAAGGTTAGACTTGGCATTATTGAGGGCGTACATGCTGCAAAATCGGGACATCCCGGCGGCTCGCTTTCATGCGCTGATATTTTAACCTATCTGTATTTCAAGCAGATGAATATTGATCCTAAGGAGCCTAAAAAGGCAGACCGCGATCGCTTGGTGCTTTCGAAAGGACATGCTGCTCCGGCTCTTTATTCGGTTCTTGCTCAAAGAGGATATTTTTCCGAGGATGAATTGTTGCATTTGCGTCATATTGGCTCAATGCTTCAGGGACATCCTGATATGAAACATATACCGGGTGTTGATATGTCTTCCGGTTCTCTCGGTCAAGGAATTTCTGCTGCTTGCGGTATGGCTTTATCTGCTAAACATTTCGGTGATAGCTTTAAGGTATACACCGTTTTGGGTGACGGCGAAATTGAAGAGGGTCAGGTTTGGGAGGCTGCAATGTTTGCTGCAAATAAGGGTCTTTCTAACCTTACAGCTTTTGTTGATTTCAATAATCTTCAGATTGACGGTACAATAGGTGAGGTTAACTCTGCTGAACCGATTGATAAGAAATTTGAAGCATTTAATTGGCATACAATCGTTATTGACGGTCATGATTTTGACCAGATCGAAGCAGCTTTGAAGGAAGCTGAAACAGTTGATAAGCCGGTTGCTATTGTTGCAAAGACCGTTAAAGGTAAGGGCGTATCTTATATGGAAAATGCCGTTAATTGGCACGGTGCAGCTCCTAACGATGAGCTTTATGAGGTTGCAATGAACGAATTAAGAGCGCAGCTTGCGTCTATTCAGTAAAGGGGTGCTACAAATGTCTGATGTAAAAAAGGTTGCTACTCGTGAGGGCTTTGGTAAAGCACTCGTTGAGCAGGGTAAAATTAGAAATGACTTTATAGTAATGGATGCCGATTTGGCTGCCGCTACTAAAACCGAAATGTTTAAAAAGGCTTTTCCGGAGCGTTTTTATGATTGCGGTATCGCAGAACAGAATATGATGGGTATTGCCGCAGGTATTGCCGCAACAGGTAAAAAGGTTGTTGTAACCTCCTTTGCAACGTTTCCAGCAGGTCGTGCTTTTGAGCAGGTTCGTAACTCAATAGGATATCCTCATCTTCCTGTTGTTATCGGTGCTAAATATGCAGGTATTTCTGTTGGTGAGGATGGTGCAACACACCAGTGCTGTGAGGATATTGCTCTTATGCGAACTATCCCCGGTATGACTATCATCAATCCTGCCGATGAAACAGAAGCATTAAAAGCTGTTGCCGCCGCTTTAGAGTTGGACGGTCCTGTTTATATGCGTTTCGGCCGCCTTGCTGTTCCGGTTGTATTCGATGATGATTACAAGTTTGAAATAGGCAAGGGTGTTGAGCTTCGCGAGGGTAACGATGTTACCATTATTGCAACAGGTCTTA
>JAZSKL010000200.1:0-7501 GCA_045534855.1 Acutalibacteraceae bacterium | reverse complement strand
GGGTATCAAGAATATTTATGCAATATCCGTCATACTCAAACTGCATTACCGATGAGGTAATTGAAATACCACGCTGTTTTTCAAGATCCATCCAGTCTGATACGGCGTGTTTAGCTGTTGCTTTACCCTTAACAGAGCCCGCGGTCTGAATTGCGCCTCCGTATAAAAGCAGTTTTTCGGTTAAGGTTGTTTTACCTGCGTCAGGGTGAGAAATAATTGCAAAAGTTCGCCTGCGGTCAATTTCCTGTTTTAAAGACACGGTTTGGGCTCCTTCCAAAAATATATATTACACGTTTTTATTAAGTGCTTCAATTTTATCTCTTATGCGTTGCATACGTATATCAAGCGCCTCTATTTCATCGGCACATTCCTTAAGCTCCAAAGCAATCTCTTCAGCACCTGCGGCAAGCTGTTTTTTATACCTTACCTTATGCTCAAGACTTGCCCAGAAATCCATCGCAATAGTTCTGAACTGAACCTCCACCTTCATATACTTCTTTTCATTAGATAAAAAAATAGGAATTTCAATAATCAGGTGCAAACTGCGATAGCCGTTCGGTTTTGGATTTTTTATATAATCCTTACATTCTATCACGCGGATATCATCCTGCAAAGCAAGCTTTTCGGCGATGCGGTAAATATCTGACGGAAAAGAACATATAACCCTTATTCCCGCTACATCAAAAATATTATTCTCAATAGATTCTGCCGTAAGCGGAAAATTTTTACGTTCAAGCTTTTCGAAAATGCTCATCGGGCTTTTAAGACGGCAAATTATAGACTCAAACGGATTGCGCTCGCTTTCAAGCGAAAGCTCATTATTAAGCACATCAAGCTTGGTCTTGATTTCAAGCATTGCGCATCTGTACTGCATCATAAGCTTGGTAAAAGGCTTTGTTGCCTCCATAAATTTTGCAACCTCTTGAAGCTTTGCCGACTGCTCGAAAGATTTTAAATTTTTTTCCTTTATATTATCATTCATTTTATTATTCCACAAAAAAGGAGCTGCACCCCATATTGATTTATGAGACAGCTCCTTTTGATCAGTTAATTTTTCCGTAAAGCGGAAGGTCTGTATCCTTTTTAGGCTCACGCGCAGGTGCTACAACAGCATTGCTACTACGATTGGAATTTCTGCCACCGTGACCTCTCTGTCCGTTTCTGCGGTTATTAGACCTTGCTCTCGGAGGTCTCATATCCCCGCCCTCGGGATAGATAACAATTCTTCTTGAAGAACCTTCGCCTACAGAGTTTGAAACAACACCGTCTATACCCTGAACCGCAGTATGAATAATTCTTCTTTCATACGGATTCATCGGCTCAAGACTGCGACTGCGACCGCTTTTGAGAACCTGTTCGCTTACACGTGTTGCCAAAGCGATAAGGGTCTGCTCACGCTTCTCACGGTAGTTACCAATGTTAAGGGAAACCTTAAAGTAACCGCCGCCGTCATTTGCGGCAAGACCTGCAAGGTACTGCAACGCATCAAGCGTTTCACCGCGATGACCGATAACAGAACCGAGTTCCTCACCGTCAAGCACGATAAATGCACCGTTTTCACGCTGAGCAACCTTTGCGCTTATATTATCGCAACCGAATTGCTTTAATATATTCTTTAAATAATCTACTGCTCTTACAGCAGGAGAATCAGCAGGCAGAGTTGCAACATCAACAGCATCCTTAAAATCATCAGCAACGCTTACAAGCGGCTTTGCAGGAGCTTTTTCTTCTGCAACGGCTTCCTTTTTAGCTTCAGGCTTTGCTGCCTGCGGCTTTTTGTTTTCAGCCTTTTTTACATTCTTTTCTGCCTGTTTTAGGGGCTTATTACCGTCATTCTTTTTCTTACGGTTATCGTCCGCCACTTCTACATATACACGAACCTCAGCAGGAGCACCGCCAAAAAGTCCCAATATTTTCTTTTTAGGCTGTGAAATTACTTCAATCTGAACATCATCATTTTCTCCTGCATTCAAAATAGCAAGAGCTTTATCTTTAGCCTCTTCAACGGTTAAACCGGTGGCTTTTGCTTCCTTAATCAAGGGAAATCCTCCTTATTCTTCTGAATTTTCTTCTACATCCCCAAGCTTTTTAAGCTGAGTTGCTTCAAAATCACAACGGGCAATAACCTCTTTTGCGCGCTCTTTGGATAACATTCTGAACGGGCCGTAGAAATACTGAACAGCAACCTGAATAGCACCGCCCACAAGTGATGAGCAAATCCAATAGAAGCCAACACCGCCGGGGAGACCGAAACCGATAAACAGCGAGATAAGAGGCATTGTAAGCATCATACCTGCCATTGTAGGAGCATCGGGATTGTTCTTCTTATTCATCTTCATAGAAACAACGCTTGTGAGTATCTGCGCCAAGAATGCGCCAAACGGAATAGCCCAGATAGCCTGCGCTTTAGAAAAATCAAACGAGAAATTCGGAGTTTGAGTAAGATCAAGACCGAAAAGCGTAAGATCTATGCTTTTAAGGCTTTCCTGAAGTTCCGGGAAAAGAGATGGATTATCGCGCAACCAGGTTACAAGCTGAAGCTCATAGCTGGTATTTGCCGTGTTAAGCTTTGCAGCCTTTGCTGCCTCTGCAATCATAGAAGCATCGGCATTTGCAAGATAGGTAAGCGGAGCCATAATGAGATAGTAAATACTCATCATCAAAACAAGACGGAGTATCATAGGCAAGCAACCGCCACCCATTGAAACGCCCTCTGCCTGATAAAGCTTCTGCATTTCCTGACTGTAACGCTGTTTATCATCACCGTAACGCTTTTTAAGCTCATCAAGCTTTGGCTTGATACGGGTTTGCTGAACGGTGGATTTCTGACTCTTTAAAGTAAGCGGTATTAAAATCACATTTATGATAAGTGTGAAGAAAAATACTGCAGCGGCAAAATTACCGTTGAATATCATTGCTAAAAAGCGCATCAAATATCCAAACGGAATATTGATAATATTAAATAAACCTTGCATTCTATTTACACCATCCATTCAGATGCTTAGAGCATCAATGGTTATTTTTTTCTTTTTTCCGGTACGGGGTCATAACCGCCTTTGCAAAACGGATTGCACCGGAGAATCCGCCAAACGGCAAGCAAAACACCCTTTATACAGCCGTGTACTTGTATTGCTTCGACAGCATAAGCCGAGCAACTCGGCGTAAAACGGCAACAAGGGATTTTTTTAGGGGATATGGATTTTTGATAACCTCTTATCAGTTTAATTAAAAAATTACTGACCGGCTTCATCACAACACCCAACATCGGCAGGTATTACAGAAGTAACAGAAGAATTTAAACCTGCTTTTTCTAACTGCGACATAAGTACCGCTTTAACCTCGGTACTCTTTACATCAAGAATTCTGGTTCTGGCAACAACTACAAAATCGTTGCCTAATACAATATTGTTCAGGCTTTCCCTGAAAGCGGCATACAAAACTCTTTTTGCGCGGTTACGCTTTACCGCACAGCCGAGTTTTTTACCTGCGGTGATTCCAAGGCGGATCTTCCCCTTACGACCCTTTAAGGTGTACATAACAAAATACGGGGTAACGAATGTTTTTCCTTTACGGTAGAGCCGCCTGAAATCATAATTTTGTTTGAGCTTCTCGAAAACTTGCATTTCTTTACCTTTCATAATATGCGGAAGGGCAATTCCCTAAAAGAATAAAATATTTTTAAAAAATTATCCGCACCAAAAGGAAAAGCCACATGGAAGTGGCTTTTAGTAGGTTAACTGCTTTCTTCCCTTTGCTCTGCGGCGGCTAAGCACCTTACGGCCGTTTGCCGTTGCCATTCTCTTTAAAAAGCCATGCTCTTTCTTGCGGTGAAGCTTTTTCGGCTGATACGTTCTTTTCAACTTGAAACCCTCCTTACTAAAAGACTTCCGGCTGCGGTATTTCCGTAATTCTATGGAAGACGGAAATCTTCCCTTATACACAGCCTATCATTTTAAGATTATAACCGATATACCCTCATAATGTCAACAAAAATTTTAAATATTGCCATAAAAATTTACATCCGAAAAGCTCTTTTATTTGTTCAAAAGCATTATATTAAACATTTAAATATATATATTTTGTAAATTATTAGAAAATAGGTAGAAATATCACGCAATATGTAGTATAATGTCTTTATAATAAAATTTTTAAGGGTGGACTATGTCAGACAACTTTTATTCTAAAGACTACGGCGATTATTTTCGTGAGCTTGAACGGAATAAAGAGATAGCCGATCAGAAAACATATACATATTCAAAAAACAATAATTCAAACGCAGCTTCAACAAAACGCAGAAAAACTACCCCAAGAATACGAATTGCACCAATAGCTGTATTTTTAGCCTTGGTTTTAATTATTATTTCTTTGGCGGTGGCTCTTGACAGTTGCGGGAATACAGCCGTAAAATCTTCGAAAGACACGGGTGTTAATACCGCAAAAAAACCTGCTGAAAATCCGTATAAAGCGGCGGCAATTACTGAAAACACGCAGGTTCCCGGTGCTGAAATCACCAGCAAGTACATAATTATGATAGATACCGCTACCAACGAAGCAGTAGTTGCAAGGGATGCTTATGAGCGCTGTTCCCCAGCCTCCACAACCAAAATTATGACCGTTCTTGTTGCGGCTGAAAACATATCGGATTACACCGAAAAGTTTACGATGACGCGCGAGATAACCGATAAAGCATATCTTGCCGAAGCCACAGCGGCAGGCTTTTTGGTTGGGGAGGACATTACCATGACCGACCTGCTTTACGGCACGATTCTCCCCTCCGGAGCAGATGCCGCATTGGGACTGGCTCACAAAATCGCAGGCAGTGAAGAGGCTTTTGTTGAGCTTATGAATAAAAAGGTAAAGCAGTTAGGGCTTAAAGATACCAACTTTACAAATGTTACGGGTCTTTACGACCAAAACCACTACTCCACCGTTTCGGATATGGCAGTTATTTTAAAAGCCGCTATGGACAATGACGTTTGCCGTCAGGTACTTATGGCGCATCCGTATACCACCGCTAAAAACGAGTACCATCCCGATGGCATTACTCTTCAGAGCACTTTGTTTTCAAGTATGTACGGAACAGAGCCTGAAACCGCAACCATTTTAGGCGGAAAAACAGGTTTTGTAAATCAATCGGGATTCTGCATTGCAAGCTTCGGCACTGCGAACGATACCAAGAATGAATATATATGCGTAACCTTCGGTGCGGCAAGCAAGAAGCCATCCGTAAGCGACCAGATAAAACTATACGCGCAATATGCAAAATAAAAAAAACACCGGCAAAAGCGTTTTAAAATGCTTTTGCCGGTTTCATTTTGTTTTATTACTTATATTTCTTTACAGCCTTAATCTCGGTCTTACCGCCCATATAAGGACGAAGTGCTTCCGGAATTTTAACGGTATAATACTCACCATCGAAGGTAAGGTTGTTTTCAAGGAATGCGATAAGCATACGCGGAGGTGCAACAACGGTATTATTAAGGGTATGAGCAAGATACTTTTTGCCGTCCTCACCCTTAACGCGGATACCAAGACGTCTTGCCTGTGCATCGCCAAGGTTAGAGCAAGAGCAAACCTCAAAATACTTCTGCTGTTTGGGACTCCAAGCCTCAACATCATAGGATTTAACCTTAAGGTCAGCAAGGTCGCCTGTACAGCACTCAAGAGTTCTTACCGGAATATCAAGGCTCTGGAACAGCTCAACAGAATAACTCCACATCTTGTTAAACCAATCCATACTCTCTTCCGGCTTACATATAACTATCATTTCCTGCTTTTCGAACTGGTGAATACGGTAAATACCGCGCTCCTCAATACCGTGAGCGCCCTTTTCCTTACGGAAACAAGGAGAATAGCTTGTAAGGGTTAACGGAAGCTTTTCTTCGGGAGTTATAGTATCTATAAACTTACCTATCATAGAATGCTCCGATGTACCGATAAGATAAAGGTCCTCGCCCTCGATCTTATACATCATAGCATCCATTTCCTCAAAGCTCATAACGCCTGTTACAACATTGCTTCTTATCATAAAGGGAGGAATACAGTAGGTAAAGCCCTTATCGATCATAAAATCACGGGCATAAGCGGTAACTGCCGAGTGCATACGCGCAATATCACCCATTAGATAATAGAAGCCTTCACCTGCAACCTTACCTGCGGATTCTTTATCAATACCATCAAACAACGCCATTATATCGGTATGATAGGGAATTTCAAAATCGGGATTGGTTTGTGCGCCGTACTGCTTAACCTCTACGTTTTCACTGTCATCACGGCCAACAGGCACACTGTCATCAACGATATTCGGAATTTTCATTTGAGCTTCGCGAAGCTTAACCTCAAGCTCAGCTTCCTTCAATTCAAGCTCCTTTAATTCCTCTGCCTGAGCGTTAACAAGCTTTTTCATTTCTTCAGCTTCATCGCGCTTGCCCTGACCCATAAGCATACCAATCTGCTTACTTACCTTATTGCGGTTTGCACGAAGCTCATTCGCACGGCTGTTAGCATCGCGCTTCTGGTCATAAAGAGCAATTACCTCATCAACGAGCGGAAGCTTTGAATCCTTAAACTTCTTTTTAATATTTTCCTTTACAAGTTCAGGATTTTCACAAATAAATTTAATATCCAGCATTTTTAAAAACTCCTTTTTAAGAGTGGTTATATTCTTAAATAGTATAACACAGAGATTATCTTATGTCAAACGAATTAAACGCAATATTTGGCAGAAAATATAAAAAAGGAGTGAAATTTATGAAAAAAGGAAAGCATACCGATGCCAATAATGTATTTGAAAACGCAGGAACCGCAGTACCTGTTGACGGTCAGCCTGAAACGGTATTTGAGCTTCTTAAAAAATACGGCACCTATAATATTCAACCCACCGCCGAAAGCGATAACCGTTACCCTGAAATTTCACAAGGCTTTTCAAAATACGGCAATTTGGAATCGGACGGCGAAAACCCGAATAAGGATAAAAAATAATTTAAAAAAAAGCGATGGAAACCACATTGTTGATTTCCATCGCCTGAATTTTAATATTTACATATTAAGTATCAAATTACATAAGACTTCTGTAAAGAGCCTCAATTTCCTCAACACTTACATCTCTCGGGTTGCCCGGACGGCAAGCATCGTTATAAGCGTCAACAGAAAGCTGATGCAATTCCTCCTCCTTAACAACACCCTTTAAAGAGGTTTCAACACCTACATCCTCTGCAAGCTTCTGAACAGCAGCAACAGCAGCGGCACGGTATTCATCCTGTGTCATATTCTCAACACCCTTAACACCCATAGCAATAGCTATATCACGGTATTTTTCACCTGTGCAGGGAGCGTTGAAAGCCATAACGGTAGGAAGAAGTGTAGCGCAAGCCTTACCGTGGGGCATATCATAGTAAGCAGAAAGAGTGTGAGCCATAGAGTGGTCAACACCGAGACCTACGATAGAGAAGCCCATACCGGCAACATACTGACCGAGAGCCATACCCTCACGACCCTCAGG
>JAZSKL010000265.1:0-4801 GCA_045534855.1 Acutalibacteraceae bacterium | reverse complement strand
CCTTATGTACTTGAATGCGGTGTTTCTGCTATGCCCGATAAGGTTCGCGGTCAGATTGTAAAGGCAAGCATAGTATTGGTTTCCGGTACAGAGGGAACAGAGGAATTAAAGCGCAAAATTCACCAATATGTAAAAGAAAATACCGCGCCGTACAAATATCCGCGCGTTGTAGTTTTCCGTGATGAACTGCCGAAAACTGCAAGCGGTAAAATACAAAGAAATAAACTGTGAGAAGGAGAAAAACGCTATGAAGTATGAAATTTCAATCACAAAAACAACAACCCCAAAAGAGCGTCCGACCGATGAAAGCAAATTAGGCTTCGGCAGAATTTTCACCGACCATATGTTTCTTATGGATTACTCGGCCGATAAGGGCTGGTTTAATGCAAGAATAGTACCGTTCGGTCCTATTCCTACACATCCCGCATCCACCGTATTCCATTACGGTGCCGAGATTTTTGAGGGCATGAAGGCTTATCGTGCCGAAGACGGTAGTATCCGTCTTTTCAGACCACTTGAGAATGTAAAGAGACTTAATAACTCCGCAGAGCGTCTGTGTCTTCCTACGATTGATGAAGAGGGTTGCCTTGATATTCTTAACAAACTCGTTGAGCTTGAGAAGGATTGGGTTCCTCACAGCGAGGGTACTTCGCTCTATCTTCGTCCGTTCCTTTACGGTAATGACCCCCATCTCGGCGTTCACGCTGTAAGTAACGCAGTATTTGCGGTTATTTGCTCACCTGTTGGTGCGTATTATGCAACAGGTCTTAATCCTGTATCAATAGCTATTGAGTCACAGGATGTACGTGCAGTACGCGGCGGTACAGGTTACGCTAAATGCGGCGGTAACTATGCGGCAAGTCTTCGCGCAGGTAAGCGCGCAGAGGAAAAGGGCTATGCACAGGTATTGTGGTTAGACGGTGTCGAGAGAAAGTACATAGAAGAAGTTGGCGCCATGAACGTAATGTTCAAGATTAACGGCAAGATTATCACTCCCGAGCTTACAGGCTCTGTACTTCCCGGTATCACAAGAAAGTCGAGCATAGAATTGCTTCGTAGCTGGGGCTATGAGGTTGAAGAGAGACTATTCTCGGTTGATGAGCTTTTTGAAGCAGTAGAAAACGGTACTCTTGAGGAAGCTTGGGGTACAGGTACGGCTGCAGTTGTATCACCTATCGGTCATCTTTTCTATAACGAAAAGGAATATACAATTTCCGATAATAAAATCGGCGCTCTTACTCAAAAGCTTTATAACGAACTTACCGCTATCCAATGGGGTAAGGCAGAAGATAAGTTTGGTTGGAGCGTAAAGGTTTGCAATGGCTGATTATAAATATAAGCGCGTAACGCTTTTTGCAGGGCATTACGGTAGCGGTAAAACAAATCTTGCGGTTAATTTTGCGCTTAAAATGCAAAAAAGCGGCAGAAATGTGAAAATTGCCGACCTTGATATTGTAAACCCTTATTTCAGAACGAAGGATAGCGCCAAGGTATTGAATGATGCAGGTATAGAGCTTATTTCTCCTGCATTTGCCAATACAAATCTTGATTTGCCTGCCCTTCCCGCTGAGGTTTACAGCCTTGTACAGCAAAAGGATTTTTATGCTGTTATGGATATCGGCGGTGATGACCGCGGCGCTTATGCCTTGGGCAGATACCGCGATTATATATTGGAAGAAAACGATTACGAAATGATTTTCGTTGCTAACTTCTACCGTCCGCTTACCCGTACCGCTGATGAGGCCATTGAGGTTATGCGTGAAATAGAAGCGGCATCCAAAATTCCGTTTACCGCAATAATTAACAACTCAAATATCGGTGAGGCAACAACTGCCCAAACCGTTATTGATACTTTTGACAGTGCAAACGAGCTTTCAATGAAAACTAATTTACCTATTATCTTTACATCGGGTAAAACCGATGTACTGTCAGGTATTGAAACCAATAATCTCTTGGATATTACCTTGCAAGAGAAATATTTTGATATAAAGGGGATTTAAAATGGCTAAAGTAACATTTAATTCAGACCTTTGCAAGGGCTGCGGTCTTTGTGTTGACGCATGTCCCAAAAAGATACTTGTTATCGCAAAAGATAAAATAAATGCTAAGGGACATTCACCCGCTGAAATGACAAATCAGGATGAATGTATCGGTTGCGCTTTCTGCGCTACAATGTGTCCTGACTGCGTAATAACGGTTGAAAGGTAGGAAGTATAAAATGAGTGAAAAGGTATTAATGAAAGGTAACGAGGCTATTGCCGAAGCCGCTATTAAAGCCGGCTGTATGCATTACTTCGGTTATCCTATCACACGGCAAACCGAAATTGCCGCTTATATGGCAAAGAGGATGCCTAAAATCGGCGGTACATTTTTACAGGCTGAAAGCGAAGTAGCCGCTATAAATATGGTTTACGGCGTTGCTGCTGCAGGCTTCCGCGTTATGACATCTTCTTCAAGCCCCGGTGTTTCGTTGAAGCAGGAGGGTATTTCCTACATAGCAGGTGCAGATTTACCTGCACTTATCGTTAATGTTCAGCGTGGCGGCCCGGGTCTCGGCGGTATTCAACCCTCACAGTCGGATTATTTTCAGGCTACAAAGGGCGGCGGACATGGCGACTACCGTCTTATAGTATTAGCTCCTGCTTCCGTTCAAGAAATGGCAGACCTTACCATAAAGGCTTTTGATCTTTCTGATAAATACCGCGTACCTGCAATGCTCTTGGCTGACGGTACAATGGGTCAGATGATGGAACCTGTTGAGATTCCCGAGGTAGAAACACAGCGCGTTTCTAAACCATGGGCAGTAAGGGGTACAAATTGTGAGCGTGAGCATAATATTGTAAACTCGCTTTACTTAAAGCCCGAAATTCTTGAGCAAACAAACTTTGAGCGCTTTGAGCGTTATAAGAAAATAGAAGAAAATGAGTGTATGTATGAATCCTTTATGATGGAGGATGCAGAGTACTGTGTAGTTGCCTTTGGTATTGCAGCGCGTGTTTCCAAAAACGCCGTTGTCGCCGCAAGAAAGGCAGGTATAAAGGTTGGTCTTATCCGTCCTATTACTCTCTGGCCTTTCCCGAAGGATGTACTCAAAAAGGCGGCAGAGCAGGTTAAGGGCTTCTTGTCGGTTGAGCTTTCTATGGGTCAGATGATAGAGGATGTTAAGCTTGCTGTTAACTGTGCAAAGCCTGTTGAGCTTTGCAACCGCACAGGCGGTATGATAGTAACACCCGAAGAGGTATATGCCGCTATAGAAAAACTTGCAAAGGAGAATGCGTAATGGTAGTGTTCGAAAAACCAAAATCACTTACAGATGCACCGCTTCACTATTGTCCGGGTTGCACACACGGTATTATACACCGCCTTGTTGCAGAAGCAATTGATGAGCTTGGCATTGAGGGTAAAACCGTAGGCGTAGCACCTGTTGGCTGTGCAGTTATGGCTTACGATTATTTTGCTTGCGATATGGTTGAAGCCGCACACGGTAGAGCACCTGCCGTTGCAACAGGTCTTAAGCGTTGTATGCCTGAAAATGTTATCTTTACATATCAGGGTGACGGTGACTTGGCTTCTATCGGTATGGCTGAAACAGTTCATGCCGCAACAAGAAATGAAAATATCACTATTATATTTGTAAATAATGCGATTTACGGTATGACCGGCGGTCAGATGGCACCTACATCACTTCCCGGTCAGGTAACACAGACCTCTCCTTACGGTCGTGATGTAAATGTTGCAGGATATCCCATAAAGGTAAGCGAAATGCTTTCTCAGCTTGATGCTCCGCAGTATATTGAGCGTGTTGCTGTAAACAATGTAAAGAATGTTAAAAACGCTAAAAAGGCTATTTTAAAGGCATTCAAAAATCAGGTTGAAGGCAAAGGCTTCTCACTCGTAGAGGTTGTGTCCTCTTGTCCTACCAACTGGGGTATGACACCGAGCAAGGCTCTCGAATGGGTAGAGGAAAAGATGATACCCTATTATCCGCTTGGCGTTTATAGGGATAAGGATGCAGATAAAAAGGAGGACTAAGCTTTATGACAACACAAATTCTTATAGCAGGCTTTGGCGGTCAGGGTGTTCTCTTTGCAGGTAAGTGCTTGGCTTATGAGGGGCTTTTTGAGGATAAGCAGGTCAGCTGGCTTCCTTCCTACGGTCCTGAAATGCGTGGCGGTACCGCTAACTGCAGTGTAATTTTAAGCGATGAGCCCGTAGGCTCGCCGATAGTATCAAATCCTGATGTTTTACTTGCTATGAACCTGCCCTCACTTGATAAATATGAGGATGCTTGCGTTAAGGGTGGTAAAATCATTATTGATAGCACCCTTATAGGTCGTAAGGTAGAGCGCAGTGATGTAGATGCATACTATATTCCCGCAACTAAACTTGCGGCAGATTTAGGTACACCTACACTTGCCAATATGATTATGCTCGGCAAGATGATTAAGGAAACCGGCGTTGTTGATTTTGATAATGCAAAAGAGGCAATGAAAAAGGTTGTTTCCGCTAAACGTGCCGATTTGCTTGAAGCAAATATCACTGCACTTAAAACAGGCTTTGATTACGAGGGTTAATCGTAGTTTTAAGGCTGTAAAAACAAATTAAAGCTTATCAACGGTTTTATTAGTACGGGAGGGCACAGCGCCCTCCCGTAAATTTGTTTTTTAATGAATAATGAAAAAATGAGTAATTAAGGTGTGGCTTCGCCACGATTATGATAAAATTAAATTGCTATTTCGTAGGGGAGGGGTGCGGGTGTCCGGTGGACACCTCTGCTTGAAGTAAGCACCGACCGAGGCGG
>JAZSKL010000267.1:0-9453 GCA_045534855.1 Acutalibacteraceae bacterium | reverse complement strand
TATATTTTCAAGCTCTTTGGTTGCGTTATCAAAGAACTCAAGCATTTTTTCTTCAGTATCACCATATTTTAACATAAGTCTATACAGAAAATCAAGTCTTTCCCGTATTTCATTTGCATCAAGTGAGCTATACTCCGAATTGGTTAAAAAAGCGCGTATATTACCCTCAATTTCTTCTAAATAACCCGATATTTCCGAAAGACGGCGGGTATCCCCCTCAAACTCATTGCTTTCAATCGCCGAAAGGTGTTTTTGCGCGTTTTTAATCAGAGAAAATGCACCGTCATTTTCATCATCGCCGTTTATTGCATAATAAGCGGAATTTAATGACGAAAGCATTTTTTCGTAATTTTCAGCTACCGTAAGCTGTCGCTTTAATTCCTCATACTCGCCAACACGAATACCTGCACTCTCAAGCTCATTAACCTGATATGTAAGCAAATCCAAACGGCGCTGTTTTTCATCCGAATCGGTTTCAAGCTCCAAAAGATTTCGGCGGATTGAATTTAGATTTTTAAACTCATTATAATAATTATTAAGTATTGAGCCGTTATCAGCAACGCGGTCAATATAGCCGCAATGCTTTAAAGGGTCTAACAAAAACTGATTATCGTGTTGACCGTGTATATTAACAAGCACTCTGCCAATTTCCTTTAAAATACCAACCGTTGACGGTATTCCGTTTATTCTGACAGAATTATTACCCGATAAATTAAGGCTTCTGCTGATAAGCAGATTACCATCCTCATCAACGCCGAAACCGTTATCATTCAAAACGGTTAATGCCGCCTCATTTAGGCTACCAAAAAGCGCTGTAACCTGCGCTTTATCACAACCTGCACGAATTAACTCGCGCGAGGTTCGCTCACCTAAAACCGCATTTATTGCATCAATTACAATCGATTTACCGGCACCGGTTTCTCCGGTCATTACATTCAATCCGTTATTTAGTTCGATATCGGCCTTTTCGATAACTCCTATATTTTCTATATGCAGATTTTTTAACATATAAATACCGCCGCTAAATCATTTTTTTAAGTTCCTGCGCTAAAGACACAGAATCATTTTCATTGCGAGTAACAATAATTATGGTATCATCACCAGCAAGTGAACCGAGCATTTTATTTCCAAAAAGGGAATCAACCGCAACACAGGCGCTTGAAGCCATACCTGTATGGCATTTAATTACAACATTATTTAAAGCATAATCAACACTTTTAACCGAGCGTGTAAAAAGCTCGCTGTAATGTATTGCAGGCTTTTTGGAGTCAGAAGAAGTTTCGGGCGAGATATAACGGTAATTGCCCAAGGAATCATGCCCCTTAACCAATCTCAATTCCTTTATATCACGCGAAACAGTAGACTGCGTAACATTAAAGCCTTGCGCTTTTAATGCATTTTGCAAATCTTCCTGAGTTAGAATAATTTGTTCCTTAATCAAATCAATGATTTTTTCATGTCTGTTATTTTTCAACGTTCATACTCCTTGAATCGGTAAATTTAAACGAGAGCGTTTTATAGAAAGAACGGTTATTAAGTCTTATCAGCTTAACAAACTGCTCTGAACGGCTTATATAAACATCAGTATACGGACGTATCGGTGCCGCACGGCGACCGTCAACAATTAAGAAAATATCGGTTCTCTTTTTTGAAAAGGCCTTTAATTTTACAGTACGTTCAGCACTTAAAAGGATTGGCTTTGCCGAAAGCGAATGAGAACAGATAGGTGTTATACAAAAGTTTTCGGTTGCAGGGTCAATAATAGGACCTCCGGCAGACATTGAATACGCTGTTGACCCTGTAGGGGTTGAAACAATAAGTCCGTCAGCCCTGTATGAAATGCTGTCACCATCAACCGCGGCAGAAACATCAATTATACGGGAAATATAACCGCTTGTTATAACAGCATCATTAAGGGCGTTAAAACATCCGATTTCTTTACCGTTTTCTACAAGCTTAATATCAAGCATCATACGCTTTTCAACCTCGTACTCACCTGTTTTAAGCTTACTCAAAAGCTTGTATTCGTTCTGCTCTATGTTTGCGAGATAACCCATTCTTCCTGCATTTATTCCCACAACAGGCTTATCATCAAGCGCGGCACGCTTGGCATAACGCATAATAGTACCGTCACCGCCTATCGTTACAATTATATCAGCAACCTTATATAATTCATCCTCCGGCAGATGTTCGTATTTATCACAACAAATATTATCGGGAAGATATGCTTGTATACCCTCTTCTTTAAAAAACAAACCTATTTTTTCAACCGTAGCCGCTGAACCTCTTTTATCAAGATTAGGCAAAACCGCAACCTTCATACAAACACCTCCTTACTTATCCAAAGCGTTATGCGAAGCCTCAACAACCGCTTGAGCGGTAATTTCAACAAGACTTTCGGTAGCTTCATTTTTTTCAATATAACAAAGATATTCAATATTCCCCTCGGGACCCTTTACAGGAGAAAAATCAAGTCCCAAAAGAGAATATTTATTTTGGAAAACCAAGTTGATTATTTTTTCAATAACTGCAATATGAACATTTTTATCTCTTACAACGCCCTTTTTGCCAACATTTTCACGACCTGCTTCAAACTGCGGTTTAATAAGGCAAACAGCACGCCCTTTATCGCGTAAAAGAGTATGCATAACCGGCAAAATATGTGAAAGAGATATAAAAGAAACATCCACAGAAGCAAAATCAAGCTCATCAGGTATCTGCTCGCGCGTAACATAACGGAAGTTAGTACGTTCAAGATTTACAACACGCTCATCCGTTCTGAGTTTCCATGCAAGCTGACCGTAACCCACATCGATTGAATACACCTTTTTAGCACCGTTTTGCAGCATACAATCTGTAAAACCGCCCGTTGAAGCACCAATATCAGCACAAATACAATCATCAAGCTTAATTTCAAAGTTGTTCATTGCCTTTTCAAGCTTTAAGCCGCCTCGGCTTACATATTTTAAAGTGTCTCCCCTGACTTCAATTACATCATCAGGCTTAACAACAGTTCCCGCTTTATCACATTTTTGATTATTTACATAAACAATACCGGACATAATAAGCGCTTTGGCCTTTTCACGGCTTTCGGTATGACCCAACTCAACCAAAGCTACATCTAATCTTTGCTTTTCGCTCATAAATCCTCCGTTATAAAAGATTTTTCCATTGAAGCGGTATCTAATCCGTATTTTTGCAAAGATACCGATACATTAGCGGCAGGAACAAAGCCTTCTATTGCAAAAATATGATAATCGCCTTTATATCCGTTCTCCGAAAGAACCGAGCCTAACAGCTCACCTATACCGCCTTTACGTATTCCCTCTTCAAAAATGTTAATTTTTTCATATTTACTTAAAACATCAAATATTGTATTATCAATTGGATATACTCGGTTAAGCTTTAAAATATCAACCTCTTCATCCTTTAAATCAAGCGCATTATTAAAAAGCTTACCGTAAGTTACCAAAAGCTTTTTTCCGCCGCGTTTAATAAGCGTATAATCTTCATCCGTATAGCAATAATCGCTTTTACTTTCTACACCGCGCGGATAACGCACTGCGCACAACTCATCATTTTTTGATGCATTTATTATTGTATTTTTAAGCTCATTATAATTAGATGGTGCATAAATATTTATACCGGGAACTGTTGCCAAAAAAGCAACATCAAAAATTCCCTGATGCGTTTCACCGTCTTCTCCAACAATTCCTGCACGATCAATCAAAAGCTTTAACGGCAAATGAGCGATTGCAGCATCGTGAAGCACCTGATCGTATGCCCTTTGCAAAAAGCTTGAATATACAGCGAAAAAAGGAATCATACCTCCCTTTGCAAGACCCGCCGCAAAGGTTACAGCGTGCTGTTCTGCAATTCCTACATCAAAAAAGCTTTTGGGGAATTTTTTTGAAAACTCCGTAAGTCCCGTACCGCTTTCCATCGCGGCAGTTATCGCACATATACGGTTATCTTCTCCGGCTAATTCGCAAAGCGTTTTACCTGCAATATCCGAAAAAGAAACCGACCCTGACGGCTGTGCGCCTACATCAGCATCAAACGGCGAAACACCATGATAACTGTTAGGGTTATTTTCGGCATATTCATACCCCTTGCCCTTGGTTGTAACAACATGAACAACCGAAGGCTTTTTATAAAATTTTGCAATCTTAAAAAGTGACTCAAGTGCTTCAATATCATGACCGTCAACAGGACCTAAATAATTAAATCCCATTGCCGTAAAAATATTGTTATGATATACAAGACCTTTAAAGCCCTTTTTAACCTTTTCAAGAAAATGGAAAAGTGATTTACCGATTAAGGGTATTTTATTTAAAAAAGTACCAAAAGCAAATTTGAATTTATGATATCGGGAGCGGTTACGCAATTTTGTAAAAGCTTTAGACATACCGCCTACATTCTGTGATATAGACATTTTATTATCATTTAAAACAATAATAAAATTACTCTTTGCACCTGATGCATTGTTAAGAGCTTCAAAAGCCATACCGCCGGTCATAGCACCATCGCCTATAACCGCAACAGCAGTACCCTTTTCACCTGATAAGCGTTTAGCATTATATATTCCGTAAGCCGCAGAAATAGAATTACTGCTGTGACCTGTAATAAATGGGTCGTGCTCACTTTCATCAGGACGCATAAATCCGGACAGACCGCCCTCGGTACGGATAGTATGAAAACGGTCAAATCTGCCGGTTAAAAGCTTATGCATATAACACTGATGACCAACATCAAATATAATGGCATCCTCAGGTGAATCAAAAGCCCTGTGTAAAGCAATAGTTAATTCAACCGCTCCAAGATTTGATGCCAGATGACCGCCGTTTTTAGAAACAGTCTGAATAATACAATCTCTTGCTTCATCACATAAAATATTAAGTTTTTCTTTATTAAGGTTCTTTATATCTGCAGGAGATTTAATATTATTTAAAATCTGATAATTCAATATTTTACATTCCTTTATTGCTTTCGTGATAAAAGATAATCTGTAATTTCACTGATTGCCGTAATATCACCGGTATCTTTAAACGCATCTAAAGCAGAAACAGCCTCATTTGTAAGCGTTTCGGCAATTTTACGGCATTCTTCAATTCCGAGTAATGAAACAAAGGTGTTTTTGTTATTTTTTTGGTCGCTTCCAACCGGCTTCCCAAGCAGGACTTCGTCTCCCTCATAATCAAGAATATCATCAATAAGCTGAAAAGCCAAACCCAATTTTTCAGCATAAACAGCTGCCGCTTTTTCTTTTTCTTCGTCAGCACCTGCCAAAATACAACCGATAACAGCCGCAGCCTTTATAAGAGCACCGGTTTTAAGGCGGTACATCTCACCAATAACCTCAACCGAAACATCTTTATTTTCATTTTCAAGGTCAATCATCTGGCCGCCAACCATTCCCCCGATTCCGGCACAAGACGACAGAACAGACAAAGCTTTAACAACCCTTTCAGGCGGCAAGCCAACCGTTTTAGCCGCAACACCGAAAGCCTCTGTTAAAAGTGCATCACCTGCCAAAAGTGCAGTTGCTTCGCCGAATTGCTTATGACAAGACGGTTTTCCTCTACGTAAATCATCATCATCCATACACGGTAAATCATCGTGTATAAGCGAATAGGTATGAATCATCTCAAGTGCCGCCGCAAAATGATAAGCACAATCATCATCCCCACCGCAAAGCTTGTAAAACTCAAGCAGTAAAATCGGTCGTATGCGCTTTCCGTTATTAAGCAGGCTGTATCTCACCGCACGGACAACATTATCATACAATTGACCGCTTTCAGGAATCAATATATCAAGCCTGGTTTGAAGTTTGGTTTGGTATTCCATTAAAATATTATCAATCATCAGCGTTATTCTCCTCAGCATCCGTTAAAGTAATAATTTTAAGGCGTGCCTCTTCAAGTTTTTTAGTACACTGATTGGAAAGCTCCATTCCCTTTTCAAAAAGCTTTATTGATTCATCAAGAGTACATTCACCTGATTCAAGCTTCGCAACAATTTCCTCCAACGATTTAAGCGATGCTTCAAAATCAATTTTCGGGGTTTCCATATTCAATCTCCTCTACAAGACAATCAGCACTGCCATTGCTGAAATTCAGTTTGATTTTATCTCCGATTGCCACATCATCAATGTTATTTACAATACAACCGTCTTTTTGAACAGCCGCAAATCCTCTCGCCATAACCTTCAAAGGACTTAAAGCATCAAGCTTTGAGGTTAAGTTTATAAAATCAGTACTGCAGCCTTCATATTTGCCTTTTGCATTGATTACCAATCGCTCGGTAACGCGGTCAAGCTGTTGCATACGAGTATCAACGGTTTCTAAAGGATATTTCAGATAACGAGAAGCCATAATCTTATCAAGTCTCGCCCTGCAAAGCTTATAGTTTTCATTAAGCGCTCTTGCCGCCGAAAGCCCGAGTTTTTTAACCGTAATTAACAGTTGCATTACATCAGGAACTGCGATTTCTGCCGCAGCAGACGGCGTGGGAGCACGCATATCTGCAACAAAATCACAAATTGAAAAGTCAGTTTCGTGACCTACTGCGGAAATAACCGGAAACGGAGACTCGTAAATTTTCCGAGCAAGCATTTCATCATTAAAAGCCGCCAAATCTTCAGCTGAGCCGCCGCCTCTGCCTATTATAATAAGGTCTATATCCGATAATTTGTACAGTCTGTCAAGCGCGTCAAGCATTTCACCGACAGCCAATTCGCCCTGAACCGAAACAGGACACAGAACAACCTCACATACAGGATAACGGCGCTCGGTTATATTTAAAATATCCTGTACAGCGGCCCCGGTTGAAGAAGTAACAACAGCAATTCTTTTAGGGAATTTAGGTAAAGGACGTTTATTTTCAGCATTAAAAAGTCCCTCAGCAGAAAGCTTTGCTTTTACCTGCTCAAACTTTAAGGCTAAATCACCCAATCCCTCAGGCATCATTTCGTCAGCATATAGCTGATACTGTCCGTCTTTTTCATATAAAGAAACTCTGCCGCGGATGATAACCGACATTCCGTCAGCAATATCAGCTCTAACCCTTGATGCCGAACTGCGAAACATAACACACTTTACAGAAGCATCAGCATCCTTTAAAGTAAAATACCAATGACCGCTTGAGTAATGTTTTTTGAAATTAGATATTTCACCCGTAACAGTAAGATAAGAAAGCCTTGTATCACCCTCGATCAAGGATTTTACATATAGGTTTAACTGCCTTACCGAAATCGCATTTTGCGGGGTCATTATTCTTTAACAACCGATGCTAATATTCCGTTAAGGAACGATGCATCATCCTTAGTAGCATATTTTTTAGCAAGCTCAACAGCTTCATTTATAGAAACAGAAACAGGAATTTCATCAATATACTTAATCTCATACAATGCTAATCTTAAAATAGCAAGTGTTGTTTTGGAAATTCTCTTGATACTCCAACCAACAGAGTATTTTGCAATAATCTCATCGATTTCCTCTACATTTTCATAAACACCGAAAAATACCTTACGAATATAGTCATCCGGTTCGATATCACGTGCCTCAATTGCACATTCAAGAATTTCATCAAGTGAGCTTTGATTAAAGTATTTTTCAAAGATTAAAATAAACGCTTCTTCGCGCGCCTCCTTACGAGTCATAACGCACCTACTTTCATAATCATACATAATAGATTATACAACATAAAACTGCATATTTCAAGTTATATGCAAAATAATATTCATTTTTTATATATAAATTTTATAATATTATAAAATATTTCTTCTTTAATTGACAAAACAAGCGATTCTTGTTATAATAACTGTAATTATATTTATACGCAAAGGAGATCTCAAAATGAATTTTTTTGAAGAACTTAAAAACTATGACCCTGCTGTTGCAGATGCTTGCGGACTTGAACTTTCAAGACAGCAGCATAACATTGAACTTATTGCTTCCGAAAATATTGTATCGAAAGCTGTTTTGTTAGCTGCAGGCGGCGTTTTAACAAATAAATATGCCGAAGGTTATCCCGGCAAGCGTTATTACGGCGGATGTCAATATGTTGATATCGTTGAAGACATTGCAAGAGACCGCGCTAAAAAGCTTTACGGTGCAGAACATGCAAATGTTCAGCCCCACAGCGGTGCTAATGCTAACCTTGCAGTTTTCTTTGCTCTATTGCAGCCCGGTGATACAGTAATGGGTATGAATTTACAGCAAGGCGGTCACCTTTCTCACGGTTCACCTGTAAACATTTCCGGTAAATACTTCAATATCGTTCCTTACGGTGTTAACGATGAAACCGAACAGATAGATTATGATAAAATGCGTGAGCTCGCTTTAGAGTGCAAGCCAAAGCTTATTCTTGTTGGTGCAAGCGCTTATTCACGTACCATCGACTTCAAGCGTTGCCGCGAGATATGCGATGAAGTAGGCGCATATTTTATGGTTGATATGGCTCACATTGCCGGTCTTATTGCTGCAGGTGTTCATCCCTCTCCCGTTCCTTATGCCGATGTTGTTACCACCACAACCCACAAAACTCTTCGCGGTCCGCGCGGCGGTATGATTCTTTGCAAGGAAGAACTTGCAAAGCAGATTGATAAGGCTGTATTCCCCGGAACACAGGGCGGTCCCTTGATGCACATCATTGCCGCAAAAGCTGTAGCTTTAGGTGAAGCTATGACAGATGAATTCAAAGCATATCAGGAGCAGGTTGTTAAAAATGCTGCTGCTCTTGCAAAAGCTCTTACCGATAACGGTCTTGAGCTTGTTTCCGGCGGTACGGACAACCATCTTATGCTCTTAAAGCTTACAAACCTTGGTATTACAGGTAAAGAGCTTGAGCACCGTCTTGACGAGGTTCATATTACTGCAAATAAGAACACCATTCCCAACGATCCGCAGAGTCCGTTTGTTACAAGCGGTTTGCGCATCGGTACACCTGCTGTAACCTCCAGTGGCTTCAAAGAAGCTGAAATGGTTAAGATTGCAGGCTGGATTAAGGATGTTATTACCGACTTTGAAGGCTGTAAAGAAAGAGTTTCAAAGGAAGTACAAGAGCTTTGCGCACAGTTCCCGATTTACGGAGAATAATTTAAAAGGAGTGACCAAAAATGGGTTACAAATCCGATATAGAAATTGCACAGGAATGTAAAATGGAACGCATCAATCTCATAGCTGAAAAAGCAGGAATTGATGAAGATTATCTTGAATATTACGGAAGATATAAAGCAAAGATTGATTTATCTTATTTAAAAGAAAACAAAAATCCTGACGGTAAATTAGTTCTTGTTACCGCTATCACCCCTACCCCTGCCGGTGAGGGTAAAACCACCACTACCATCGGTCTTACTGACGGACTTCGTAAAATCGGTAAAAACTCTGTTGCCGCTTTAAGAGAGCCGTCTTTAGGCCCTGTTTTCGGAGTAAAGGGCGGTGCCGCAGGCGG
>JAZSKL010000169.1:0-1543 GCA_045534855.1 Acutalibacteraceae bacterium | reverse complement strand
GATGCGGTGGACGTGTATCATTGCCAAATTATCAATTTGAGCGTAGGTCTTATTCTCGATAAACCTTCTATCCGTGAAGCGGTCGCCTATGCCGAGGAAAAGGGTGTTTTAATTGTTGCCTCTGCCGGTAACGATTACGATACCGATGGCGATTTTACATATTATCCTGCCAGCTATAAAACCGTGTTGGCGGTAGGTTCTGTGAACAAAGCCGGTACGGAAATTTCTGCTTTCTCCCAGCGTGGGAAATGGGTGGATATATATGCTTGCGGTGAAGAAGTAGAGATTTCTACTTTAAGCGGTAATACAAGGGAAAGCGAAGGTACATCCTATTCAGCGGCACTTGTCACCGCACGTGCCGCCCGCCTTTTGCAGAAAAACTCCCATCTCACCCCCAAAGAGCTTCGAAAAAAGCTGCTGAAAGAAGCTAAACAACTCGACAGCGGAATATTAGTACTAAATTGAATTGCTGAATTTATAAATCAAATTTAAATGACCACACAAATAGCAGTAGGCGAGAGCTTGCTGCTATTTGTATTTTAGACAAAATAATGAACAATTAAAAGATGCTTCATAACTTCAAATTATAACATCTTGTTTTTTTTTCTTTAATTTATGTTATAATAAAACTGTATTAAACTTCAATCTTCAAAATGAGGTATTTTTATGGTTTTATTTGTTAACGGATGTGTACGAAATAATTCCCGTACATTAGAGCTTGCTAATGCGGTATTGGGGAAAATATCGGATAATGTAGAGGAAATTCGCCTTTATCCAAACGGTCCTGAAGGGTTAAACGCAGAGCGCCTTTGTTTACGAGATGAGCTATTGGCTGACAAACAATATAATCATCCTATGTTTCAATATGCCAATCAATTTGCATCGGCAAATACCATTGTTATTGCGGCTCCTTATTGGGATTTGGCTTTTCCTGCAAAGGTGCGCGCCTATTTAGAGGAAGTAACCGTTTCGGGAATAACTTTTAAATATGACGAAAACGGAATTCCTCAAGGCAAGTGCCAAGCTAAAAGGTTGATTTATGTAACAACAGCAGGCGGTCATATTGTGGAAAATTTCGGCTTTGAGTATGTAAAAGCTCTTGCAAATAATTTTTACGGAATACCTGATGTGTATTTTGTAAAAGCAGAGGGTTTGGATATTTGGGGCGCCGATTCGGTAGGCTTACTTGAAGAAGCTAAACAAAAAATCCCTGATATACTGAATATCGAATATGATTAAGTTTACTTATTGACTTAAACGTATGAAGAATGATATAATTTTAAAAAAGCTTTTTAAGGGGCGGTATTTATGAAATGTGAAGTTATACATTTAAAAGATCATTTTGCTTTTCTCGGCGAAAACGGATGTGACCCTGTTTTGCAGACCTATTTGCCTTATAATATGGTTGAAATGGGAAGAGGGGAGCAAAAGCGTCCTTGTCTTGTTGTTTGTCCGGGCGGCGGATATGCGATGTGCAGTGAACGCGAGGCGGAGGTTATAGGTGTTCACTTTTTGCCTGATGGCTATAATGTATTTGTTTTGC
>JAZSKL010000233.1:0-4319 GCA_045534855.1 Acutalibacteraceae bacterium | reverse complement strand
GATGTTTTAAATGCTTACAGCATCCGCGGTAAGCAGTCGGTAATTGATACATTGAACCGTTCGTTATCTCCGCTTATAAACTGCAAAAAGCCTGTTTTGATGGCTTTTGGCAATCACGATGATAACGGCTTCCAAATCCTTAATCCCGATATTCCAAAGCTTAAAGAAGAATGGATTATAAGTGATAAGGATTGGAAGGATAAGGTGTTAGCGCTTTATCCCTTTGCCGAAAAATGCGTTTTTGATAATAATTATGAGTATTCAAAATACTTCTATTTTGATGTTGATAGCAAAAAAACAAGGGTAATTGTGCTTGACACTATGGATATGCGCCGTCCGTTTGATGAAGACGGTAATGTTACCGAAATAGTCAACAGATTGCCGAGATTCTGGTATACATATGAGCAGCTTGATTGGCTTTGCAATCAGGCACTCACCGCTGATGATGGTTGGAATTATACCTTTATTTCTCATATGGGAATTGATTATGATACGAGCTGCAACTGCAAAAACGGCGAGATGCTTCGTGAAATATTCAAAGCATTTAACGCAAGAGGAACATATTCATTTACCTATAAAAATATGTTGGATGAAGAAATTACCGTAAATGCCGATTTTACGGCTGTAAACAATGGAAAATTGCTTTTGTTTAATTTCGGTCATCAGCATTCCGAGCTTGTTCATTACAGTGAGGATATTGACCTTTGGCAGGTTGCAACAGGCTGTGAAAACGCTTGGGGCGGCTGGGGCGGTCCTGCGGGAAACAAGGAATTGCCCTGGGTACTTATGAAGGATAGAACCGAAGGTACGGAAAATGAAACCTGCATTGATATATTCTCCCTTAATGAAAGGGTTGGTTATAAATATAATGTTGGTCCCGGCGAAGATGCCGTAATGAAATATTAAAGGAGAAAATTAAATGAAAAAAATTGCAAGAATTATATCTTTATGCTTAGTAGCTTCGATATTGGTTTCTTCTCTTTTTGGGCTCAATATCGCTGCTGTAACAGTAAATACGGTGGAAAATCAATTCTTTATTTTAGGCGATGTTCTTTATTCAACCGATTTTGAAAATGAAACAGTAGGAAGTATGCCGAGTGGCTGGGAAATAGCAAATACTTCATTTGGCTACAACGGCGGCGGTAAGTCAGAAGGCTCTGTTACGCAGCTCGGTTCAGCAGGTAAGGTATTTACCTATTCGTCCACAGGTATTGATACATGGGTTTCAATGCAGGAAATTAAAACCCGCAATTATGTATTTGAAGCAACATTTTTAACTGCTGCAACCACATCATCGGGTTCTTTTGGTATTGCCAACGGCATGTATGGCGGTATAAAAGAAGCAGGCGGTGCAGTGTTTACATCCATACCTGTTAAAAATGCGGCAGGTGGTGACGGATATTACCGCAGTAAGGGTACTCCAAGTGTTCAAAAGGTTGATTTTAAATCTCCTATAAAAACTCCGCCCGGAACAACCGTTAAAATGAAGTTTGTAAGCTTTAACGGAATAAACTATTATTATATAAATGACTATTATATGGGTGCTTTCGCTCAGGGTGATAGTAAAAGTGCAAGCGATTGGGCAGGCTTTTATACCTATAACGGAACCTTCCATGTAACGAATGTTACGGTTACTGAAATTGCTGATACAAAGGTTAAAACCGATACCGTTAACCTTAATACAGACGGTAATAATGTACAGCTTGTTGCAAATTTAAGCTTTGATAAGGATTCAACCCTTTATAAAAACAATGTTTCGGGTGAATACGAATACAGCGAGAATGCACCCTTTAAAATCGGCGTTCTAACCGCCGTTTCGGATAGCTCTGCCATAACTGAAATCAAGGCAGGGGATGCAGGGGTTGTAAGCACTGTTTTCACCTCTAACACAAGTGATTATGCAAAGCTTTATTTTGAACACTCTATAAATATAGAAAAATCAAACCTTGATAAATTCTATATAATACGCCCATTTATACTTGTTGGGGATAATTATTTCTATTCGACTGCGGTAAGCTATTGCCCTGCAAAAATTGCTAATCTTATTTACGCTTCAAGTGATGATGAAACAAAATCAAAACTGCAAAGTGCATTTAAAGATTCCAATGTATTTAAGGGCACAAGTGCAAATTCAATAACCTTTACTCTTTTCTCTGATTTCCATTATGAACAGGATATGTATATTGGTTCTATTGAGGATTTGAGAACAATTTTGAAGCGTGCAGATACAAGCGGTTCATCATTTATTATGAGTGCAGGCGACTTTTGTAATAATTTTGCAGGTTCTCCTGAGCTTACGAATACATATTTGAACTATAAAAAAGAGGATGGAACAATCCTTACAGCTTATAATATTTACGGAAACCACGAGCTTGAGTCTGAGGGTAACTCAATGGCTAATGTTACACCTACCCTTACTAACAATAAAAATGTTGTTTGGGGTACGGCTGACGGTAGCTTTGACAGTAATATAGGTTATTACTATTTTGAAGAAAGCGCATTCAGAATAGTTTGTATTGATACAAACTACTCAAAGAATTCTTCAGGTGTGTGGGAGCATAACAAAGCTAATTCTTACGGTCCTCCTTCCGGAAACACAGCTTCTAACAGCTTAGGCGATGTACAGCTTGCTTGGTTTGAGAATGTTCTTACCGATGCTGCTAATAAGGGAATACCTTGTATTGTTGTAGGTCACGCAGGATTTTCAGGCAAGTTTGCAACCTCATCATACGATGCTGAGGCGGTAAGAGCAATATATGCAAGAGTTAATGCTATTAAAGCAGGAACTGTTGTTATGTCTATTAACGGTCACGAGCATACCAATAACCAAGGCTATGTAGACGGCGTATTCTATTTTGATACAAACACTGTTTTTAACGGCCGTTGGGTAGAAACGGGCGGTTCAAGCTATCATTATTCGGGTCTTACCTACAGATATGAGAATTATGACGATAACGGTAATCTTATAGAAGTATATGACAAACCAATTACAAGCCTTTATCAAGGACGCAATACTTGGTTCTTTGAAGACCCGTTAAGTGCAGTTATTACCGTAGATGAGTTCGGTACTGTTAATGTTGACGGTATGGAGACTACCTGGAAGTATAACATTGTTCCTACAAATCTTCCTGCAGGCAAGATGCCCAGCATTACATCCGGTACCTTCTGGGATTGTGATAGTTTGGGTCATATTTGGAGTGATGAGTGGGAGCACAACGATACTCACCATTGGCACATCTGTGAAAATCTCGCTTGTACTGCTTCTAATATTACCGAAAACAGCGGTTATGCAAAGCATAATTTCACCGAGGTTGAGGATGATAAGTATTTAGTTGAAGGTGCTACGGATGTTTATTATAAATCCTGCATTTGCGGTGCAGTAAGCGATAAGACATTCGGAGATGGGGTGATGCCTCCCGAAATTGATGTTTGGGATGGGAGTATTGCTTCTTCTTATGCCGGCGGTAACGGTACTGCTGATAATCCTTATCTTATTGAAACGCCGGAGCAGTTAGCCCGTATGATAGGCTATGATGTGCTTACTAATTATACAAACAATACCTCTAATGGTTCAACCAATAAGTATTATAAGCTTATGAACGATATTTATCTTAACAATATTTATATAGATGAATGGTATAACGGTTCCAAGCTTAATAATTGGTACAGTGCAACCTCAAGCCGTTTCTGCGGAAGTCTTGACGGTAACGGTTACACGGTTTACGGACTTCATTTTGCGTCCGATGCTACAAATGCGGCACTTATTCCTGTAATAGACGCATATCACGGTGAAAGATATATAAAAAATCTTACAATATCTGATTCTTACATTAAGGGAAGCAGTATGTCGGCGGCAGTTGTTACAAGAATGTACGGCGGAACAACAAAGGCTTTAACCATTGAAAACTGTTACGTGACCGATTCGGTAATTATAGCCGCAACCGAAGGGTATATCGGTGGTTTGTTGGCTTTCTCTTCGGTAAATACTACTCCTACCTATATAAACATAAAAAATACCGCCTGCCTTGCAACAAAGCCGGACGGCAGTTGTCTGCAATATGGTGCTGTTGGAATTAAGCTTGATTTTTATGCGGAATTTTATCTTACTGTAAATAACAGCTTTATTTACGCTAATTCTTGGTACGGAATTACAAATAAGGGCAGCGTAACAGACTCTTGCTTGATAAATAATCTCTCAAATATTAAGGGAGATGCCGCCAAAAATACTTTGAGTGCAGTAAACGGCTTCGCATTTACAGAAGGTTATCCCGTAAACATTAAAATAAGTCAGCTTATGGGTGATGTTACGGGAGACGGTA
>JAZSKL010000048.1:0-5185 GCA_045534855.1 Acutalibacteraceae bacterium | reverse complement strand
CGGTTATCGGTCTTCCCGATAAGCGTCTCGGTGAGATTGCCGCCGCAATTATTGAGATTAAAGAGGGTGCTACCCTCACAGAGGATGAGGTAAACGCTTTTTGTGCCGAGCTTCCGCGTTATAAACGTCCGCGCAAGGTGATTTTTGCCGATATTCCGCGTAACCCAACAGGAAAAATTGAGAAGCCTACACTTCGCCGCCGTTACGGCGCTGACCGTATTGTGGCGCAGTCGAAAGGAGAATAAAAAATGAAAAAACTTATGCTTGGAAATGCCGCAGTTGCCCGCGGCGCTTATGAAGCAGGTGTTAAGGTTGTTTCCTCTTATCCGGGAACACCAAGTACCGAAATTACAGAATCGGTTGTTGAATACGAGAATGTTTATGTTGAATGGGCACCTAACGAAAAGGTTGCCGCAGAGGTGGCTATAGGCGCTTCTATTGCAGGCGGCAGAGCAATGTCCTGTATGAAGCATGTTGGTCTTAATGTTATGGCTGACCCCGTTTTCACCGTAAGCTATATAGGCGCAAATGCAGGTCTTGTATTCTGCGTTGCCGATGACCCCGGTATGCATTCTTCCCAGAATGAACAGGATTCCCGCCACTACGCTGAAGCGGCAAAGATTGTTATGTTAGAGCCCTCTGATTCTTCGGAATGTAAAGAATTTACCAAAGCGGCTTTTGCTCTTAGCGAGGAGTATGATACACCTGTATTTATTCGCCTTTCTACCCGCGTTTCTCATTCGCAGAGCCTTGTAGAGCTTTGCGACCCCGATGAAGTACCGCTCAAGGATTATGAAAAGAATATTCCGAAGCACGTTATGATGCCTGCAATGGCAAGGGGCAGACATATTGTTGTTGAGGAAAGAATAAAGAAGCTCAAGGCTTTTGCTGAAAATTGCCCCTTTAACAAGATTGAGGATAACGGTGCTAAAATAGGTGTTATTGCCGCAGGTACTACATATGTTTATGCAAAAGAAGCATTGGGCGATAAGGCAAATTATCTTAAATTAGGTATGGTTTATCCGCTCCCTGAAAAGCTTATAAAGGATTTTGCAGATTCTGTTGATGAGTTATGGGTTGTTGAAGAGCTTGACCCCATTATTGAAAATTACGTTAAGGCAATGGGTATCAAGGTAAAGGGTAAGGAGTATTTCTCACTTCTTGGCGAATACAGCCAGAATATGATTAAAAAGGCTATTCTCGGTATTGAGACCGAGTGCGAGAAGATTGACCGGATTCCGGGTCGTCCTCCCGTGCTTTGTGTAGGCTGTCCGCATAGAGGTACTTTCTATGTGCTTAAAAAGTTGGGTCTTACCGTTTCGGGTGATATCGGTTGTTATACACTCGGCGCAGTAGCTCCCTTGCAGAGCGTGGATACAACTATCTGTATGGGCGCTTCGGTTTCTGCCGCTCACGGTATGAGCAAGGCAAGAGGCGAGGAATTTAATAAAAAGCTCGTTTCGGTAATAGGTGATTCAACCTTTATCCATTCGGGTATAACAGGTCTTATTGATATCGTATATAATAAAGGTAACAATACCGTTATTATTCTTGATAACTCCATTACAGGTATGACGGGTCATCAGCAAAACCCAACAACAGGCAAAACCATTCGCGGAGAAGCCACACGTCAGGTTGATTTGGAGCTTCTTTGTAAAGCAGTTGGTGTTGAGCGTGTAAGAATTGCCGACCCGTTTGATTTAAAGGGCTTTGAAGCGGTTGTGAGAGAAGAAACCGCTGTTAATGAGCCGTCTGTAATTATCGCACAGCGCCCCTGCGCTTTGCTTAAACACGTTAAATATACAGGTCGTTGCGTTGTTGATACCGAAAAGTGCCGCGGCTGTAAAAAATGTATGCAATTAGGCTGTCCGGCAATAAACTTTAAGGACGGCAAGGCAGTTATTGATGCTTCGCAGTGCAACGGCTGTGGACTTTGCACAGGCGTTTGTCCGTTTGGTGCTATAGTAAAGGAGGAAGCGTAATGGGTGCAACCAAGAATATAATGATAGTAGGCGTTGGCGGTCAGGGTACACTTCTTGCCAGCCGTATTATCGGTAACGCAATCATTTCCGAGGGCTTTGATGTTAAGGTTTCCGAGGTTCACGGTATGAGTCAGCGAGGAGGCAGCGTTGTTACCTATGTTCGTTACGGCGAGCGGGTAAGCTCCCCCATAATTGATGAGGGCGAGGCTGATGTTATATTGGCTTTTGAGCGTTTGGAGGCTTTGCGTGCGCTTCCCTACCTTAAAAAAGGCGGAAAAATCATAGTTAATGACCGCGCCATTAACCCTATGCCGGTTATAACAGGTGCGGCAGAATATCCCGAGGGAATTATTGAGGAGCTTAAAACAAAGGCGGATGTTATCAGTGTTGATGCTTTGGAGCTTGCTAATGAAGCGGGTAATATCAAGGCTGTTAACGTGGTGCTTTTGGGAATTCTTTCAAACTCCTTTGATTTTGATGAGGATGTTTGGCAGCGTTCACTTGAAATGAGTGTTCCTGAAAAGTTTTTAGAGCTTAATAAAAAGGCTTTTGCGTTGGGCAGAGCTTTAAAATAATTCTATTTGGAGATGTTTACAATGAGCAAATATTATCAACCTGAAATTGAAACTGCTTCTCCTGAAGAAATCAGGAAATTGCAGGATGAACGCCTGGTAAAACAGGTAAAGCACGTTTGGGATAATGTTCCGTATTACCGTAAGAAGATGGAAGAAAAGGGTGTAACCCCTGATGATATCAAGGGTGTTGACGACCTTAAAAAGTTACCTTTCATCACTAAAGCAGACCTTCGCGAGGCTTATCCTTACGGTCTTTTGGCAAAACCCTTGGAGGATTGTGTTAGAATACAGTCCACTTCGGGTACAACAGGCAAGCGTGTGGTTGCTTTCTATACACAGCATGACGTTGATTTGTGGGAGGATTGCTGTGCGCGTGCAATAGTTGCCGCAGGCGGTACGAAAGAGGATGTTTGTCAGGTAAGCTACGGTTACGGTCTGTTTACGGGAGGCCCCGGTCTTAACGGCGGTTCGCATAAGGTTGGCTGTTTAACACTTCCTATGTCTTCGGGCAATACCGAGCGTCAGCTTCAGTTTATGACCGATTTGGAAGCTACAATTATTTGCTGTACTCCTTCTTATGCCGCATATCTTGCAGAGTCTATTCACGAGCAGGGACTTCGCGATAAAATAAAGCTTAAAGCAGGTATTTTCGGTGCAGAGGCATGGAGTGAAAATATGCGCCGCGATGTTGAGCAAAAGCTTGGCATCAAGGCTTATGATATTTATGGTCTTACCGAAATTTCCGGTCCCGGTGTAAGCTTCGAGTGTGAAGAACAGACCGGTATGCACGTAAATGAAGACCACTTTATTGCTGAAATTATCGATCCCGAAACAGGCGAGGTTCTGCCCGAGGGCGAAAAGGGTGAGCTTGTATTTACCTCTATCACCAAGGAAGCATTCCCGCTTCTTCGTTACCGTACCCGTGATATCTGCGTGCTTTCACGTAAAAAATGCTCCTGCGGACGTACACTTGTAAAAATGGCAAAGCCGATGGGCAGAAGTGATGATATGCTTATTATCCGCGGTGTAAACGTGTTCCCCTCACAGATTGAGGAGGTTCTTATTGCGGTTGGCGGAAAGGATATTACTCCTAACTACCTTATTACTATCGACCGCGTTAATAATACCGATACCTTTGATTTGGATGTTGAGATGAGCGAGGAAATGTTCTCGGATGATATTAAGTCGGTATCCAAAGTTGAAAAGGATATTAAGGATAAGCTTCGTTCGATGCTCGGTCTCGGCGTTAATGTTCACCTTGTAAACCCCAAAACCATCACAAGAAGTGAGGGTAAGGCAAAGCGCGTTATTGATAAACGCGATATTTAAAGGGAGGAAAAAGTATGTTAGTAAAACAGGTTTCAGCTTTTATTGAAAATAAAGCAGGAAGACTTTCTGAAATCGCCGATACCTTGGCAGAAAATCATATTGATATAAGTGCTCTTTCCTTGGCAGATACCGCTGAATACGGTATTGCGCGTATGATTTTGAGCGATCCCGAGCGTGCGGCTTCTGTTTTAAAGGATTCGGGCGTTGTTTGTAAGATTACCACTACCCTTGCTATCGCTATTGATGATGTACCCGGCGGTTTTGCAAAGGCGCTTCATATCCTTACCGACAGCGGTATAGAGATTAAGTATATGTATGCTTGTATCGGTCATACAACAGGTAAGGCGCTTATGATAGTAAGTGTTGATGACCCTGAAATTGCTGAAAGCATTATTAAAAATACCGCTTCGGGAGAAGTTAACCCCAAGGAAATTTACAGAATTTAATTTTTTAAAATAATATATAAATTTTTTGAGGATTAAAAATCAAACAGCGCATCATTTTGATGCGCTGTTATTATATACATATATAATTGATTGGTGACTTGTAGGGGCTGGCGGTTTTCGACAACCCGCTTTTGCGGAACGGAAAATCCGTTCCCTACAGCAAACGCCCGAAGGGCATATCGCGTGCGAAGCATATATCGCCTTATTGTAGGGGCGGCTACCAGCCGCCTGTTTTGTTTTATATAAAACGAAAAATCTCTGAAAATATAAAATCTCACCCCAATATATATTGTATAAATTTTTTTAATCGCAAAAATTCACCACAATAATTTGTTATTCGGGTGAAAAACGGCGTTTTGGACGAGAAAACGCTTTCGTCATTTTCAACAAATTTGCACCTTGAAAATTCGTTAAAAACAGAGGATTTTTTTTGAAAAAACACTTGAAATTTGAAAAAATATATGTTATGATAGCAAAGACGCTGTGCGAAACAGCGCAGTAAACATGCGATGATGCGGGAGGTGGCCCACCTTGAGTGGGGAAATTTCCGCGGAGTATGTCCGATTTTAAACCGGGCGAAAGAATCTGAAGTGTAAGGGAAACTTGCGAGCCTTTGCACTACGGCGGCATTGTGCCGCTGTCCGGAATTGCCGTAACCCCAGCAATGCCGGTTTTATATTGTGCACGAATGAAACACACGGCACAATGTAAGTTTTGCCCGCCAACTAATTAAGGAGGCGAACATTCACATGGCAGTGAAGGAAAAAATCCGTATTCGTATTAAGGGTTACGATCATGCACTTGTAGACCAGTCCGCAGAGAAAATTGTGGAAACCGCTAAACGTACAGGCGC
>JAZSKL010000293.1:0-1614 GCA_045534855.1 Acutalibacteraceae bacterium | reverse complement strand
AGGGGCGGCTATCAGCCGCCAGTTTAATTTGGCGATAGTTTGGTTTTTTCGGTATGTCGCAAGTGCCATACCCTACCCGATTTTAACTATCCTTATCTGCACGCGGTCGATTGATTTACCGTAAATGCCTGCGTAGCCGTTGGGGTCGTTGTCTTTATAGTTTCTCACCCACGCAAGGTAAGGCTTGCCTATTGGCGCTACACGGTATTCAACCGCAAAGCCGTCTACTCCCTCAAGGTACATCTGCAAGCCGTCAATGTCATATCCGTAAAGACCGGCATAACCGCCCTGTGCTTTATCGAGGTTACGCACCCAATCGAGATACTTACCGCCTACGGTATGCACGCGGTAGACAATGTTACCCTTCGTCAGTCTTGCGCGGATGCCGTCTATACTCTTTCCTGTAATACCTGCGTAGCCGTTGGCGTTTTTATCGTTGTAATTGGTTACATCAGAAAGCCAATTTGCCTTTAAAAGATGCGCGGCATAGATTACATCGGGGGCGGTTACAACTTCGACCTCTGCCTTGATTTTCTCGCCTGCAAGCTCACGAACAAGATTTATAAAGTTATCCCATCCGTATTCACTCAAAATACGATGCGGGCAGTTTTTACCGCTGTAATCCTGATGCTTGGTTACAAGCTCAATCGGGATGTTGTAATCTTTCATAAGCTGTGCGGTAAGCTCAGCAGCATTGCGAACCGCTTTAAGCCATTTTTCACCGCCTGATTTTGAGTAACAAATCTCAATAGCAATTCCCTCAAGGTTGCCCTTTCCCCTGCCGTCACCTGCGTGCCAGGCGTTACGGTTAAGCGGTATGCCCTGCACAGCCTTTTCATCATCAACGGCAAAATGGAAGCTTACTTCCCCCGGGCGTGAAAGCATATAGCTTATTTCATTTTCTGCCGGTGCATCGTTGGCGGTGTTATGAATTACTATGCGTTTGGGTGTCATCGAAAACGGACACTTTTCGGGGTATTTTTCTTCGGGGCATAAATTTTTAATAATTTCTACCATAATATCTTCCTTTCATATTAGCCTTCCCCTGAGGGGAAGGGGGACCGCATCTGCGGTGGATGAGGTGTGTATTTAATATTCTCCTCATCCGTCACTTTGTGACACCTTCTCCGCTGGAGAAGGCTTTACGGAACGGATAAACCCGTCCCCTACATTAATTTGGTTTGTGATATTTTTCAAGGTCATCAAGGCGGTGATTTATAACCTTAATTTTTTCCTCAACAACAGGTATGCGGTGGGCGAAATTGTTATGCTCGCGAACCTCACGTGTCAGCTCGTCAATACGTTCCTCCGTTACCGCCTGCGCCGTTTTCATTTCACTTTGCATTTTGCTGTTTGAACGGCTGTTTGTTATCATTACTCCTATAAGCGACAATAAACCTACCACCACCGCAGACCCTGCCGCTATTAACGCTTGCGCCATTATTTTCCTCCTTTTTAACGTTTTCCCGATACATTTATATAATAACAAATGAAAAGCCGCCATTCACCGACATTTTAGCGACATCTTTTTAAAGATAAAAAAGACTGCTGTACCACACTTGATACAACAGTCCTTTTAAACAACTTTTATTTTAAATATTTCTTTATATTTTC
>JAZSKL010000253.1:0-6497 GCA_045534855.1 Acutalibacteraceae bacterium | reverse complement strand
TGATATTGGTGCAAAGGCTATGAAAGCTATGGAGGATAAATAAATGGTATACAGAGTATATGTTGAAAAGAAAAAGGAGCTTGCTAATGAGGCGGCTTCACTTCTCGGAGATGCGCGTTCACTTCTTGGTATAACCAATCTTACCGATGTTCGCGTAATTAACCGTTACGATGCCGAGAATATTACCGAGGAACTGTTTGATTACGCAAAGAAAACAGTATTCTCCGAGCCCCAGCTTGATATTGCTTCTGATGAAGTTGATCTTGCCGGTGCAACTGTTTTTGCTGTGGAGTTTTTGCCGGGTCAGTTTGACCAACGTGCAGATTCTGCCGCACAGTGTATTCAGATTATATCTCAGGGTGAGCGTCCGCTTGTACGCTCTGCAAAGGTTTATGCGCTTTACGGCAATCTTACCGAGAGCGATATTGCAGAAATTAAGAAATATGTTATTAACCCTGTTGAGGCAAGAGAGGCTACTCTTCAAAAGCCTGAAACCTTAAAGGTTAATTATGAAATTCCAACAACTGTTCGCACGCTTGACGGATTTATCGGTCTTGACCGCAAGGGTCTTGAGGATTTTGTTAAGGAATACGGTCTTGCAATGGATGCTGATGATATTGCTTTCTGTCAGGATTACTTTAAGTCAGAGCATCGCGATCCCACCATTACCGAAATCCGTATGATAGATACATACTGGTCTGATCACTGCCGTCATACAACATTCTTAACCGTTATTGACGATGTTAAGTTTGAGGATGAGCTTTTGCAGTCGGCTTATGATGAGTATATTGCTGTACGCGATGAGCTTAACCGTACAAAACCGATTTGTCTTATGGACCTTGCAACAGTTGCAGTTAAGTATTTAAAGACTAAAGGCAAGCTTGATAAGCTTGATGAGTCTGAAGAAATCAACGCATGTACTGTTAAGATGGAGGTTGAGGTTGACGGCGTTAAGGAGCCGTGGTTATTGCTCTTTAAGAACGAAACACATAACCATCCTACCGAGATTGAGCTCTTCGGTGGTGCGGCTACTTGTATCGGCGGTGCTATTCGTGACCCGCTTTCAGGCCGTTCTTATGTATATGCCGCTATGCGTGTAACAGGTGCGGCTGACCCGTTGAAGCCTGTTTCTGAAACTATTCCGGGTAAGCTTCCGCAGCGTAAAATTGTTACAACTGCTGCAGCAGGTTATTCTTCTTACGGTAACCAGATAGGTCTTGCAACAGGTATTGTTGATGAAATTTATCATGATGGTTATGCCGCAAAGCGTATGGAGATAGGCGCAGTTATTGCTGCAGCTCCTCAGGAAAATGTACGCCGTGAGCGTCCTGACCCCGGTGATATAGTAATCCTTTTGGGCGGTGCTACCGGTCGTGACGGTATCGGCGGTGCTACCGGCTCTTCAAAGGCCCATACTGCACAGTCGGTTGAAACCTGCGGTGCAGAGGTTCAAAAGGGTAAAGCTCCGGAAGAGCGTAAATTACAGCGTCTTTTCCGTAATAAGACCGCTACTCGTATGATCAAGCGTTGTAATGACTTTGGTGCTGGCGGTGTTTCGGTTGCTATCGGTGAATTGGCTGACGGTCTTGAAATTGACCTTAATGCAGTACCGAAGAAGTATGAGGGTCTTGACGGTACAGAGCTTGCTATAAGCGAGTCTCAGGAACGTATGGCTGTTGTTGTTGAAAAAGAAAATGTTGATGCATTTTTGGCGCTTGCTAAAGAAGAAAATCTTAACGCTTGTCCTGTAGCTGTTGTTACCGAAGAACCGAGACTTGTAATGAATTGGAACGGCAACAAGATTGTTGATATCAGCCGTGAATTCCTTAATTCAAACGGCGCGGATAAGCATATAACAGTTACTCCCGCAAAACCGCAGTCATTTGATAAAAAGGTAGAGGGCGGATTTGTTGAAAATTGCAAGAAGTTAGCGGCTGACCTTAACGTTTGCTCAAAGCGCGGTCTTTCCGAGCGTTTTGACTCTACTATCGGCGCAGGTACGGTTCTTATGCCGTTCGGCGGTAAGAATCAGCTTACACCTATTCAGGCAATGGTACAGAAAATATCGGTTGAAAAGAAGCATACCGATACCTGTTCTTATATGTCTTGGGGCTATAACCCGTTTATTACCGAAAAAAGCCCGTATCATGGTGCTTATTTGGCTGTTGTTGAGTCGGTTTGCAAGCTTATTGCAACAGGTGCTTCCTTTGAGGATGTTTATCTTACATTCCAGGAGTATTTTGAGCATCCAGGTAAGGATGGTAAGCGTTGGGGCAAGCCTTTGGCTGCACTTCTTGGTGCTTTTAAGGCTCAAAAGGAGTATGGTATAGGCTCAATAGGCGGTAAGGACTCTATGAGCGGTAGCTTTGAGGATTTGGATGTTCCGCCAACACTCGTTTCCTTTGCCGTAACAACAGGCGATGTTAAAGAGGTTGTTTCTCCTGAATTTAAAAAGGCAGGCAACCGTGTTGTATTGCTTGCCCCCGAATATGATGAGAACGGTCTGCCTGTAACCGATTCTATGATAGCGCTCTTTAACCGTGTTACCGCTTTAATGCGTGACGGCAAGGTTGTTGCTTGTTACACACCCGGTATCGGTGGTATCGGTGAGGCTGTTATGAAGATGTGCTTCGGCAACGGCTTCGGCTTTAAGTATGAAGATAACCTTTGTCCGCAGGGTATATTTGAATATTGCTACGGCACATTCCTTATTGAAGTTACCGCTGATGTTGAGGGTGCTACCGTTATCGGTACCGTTACAAATGACGGCAATATTACACTTAAAGATGAAGCAGTATCTGTTGATGAGCTTTTGGGTGTTTATGAAGATAAGCTTGAAAGCGTTTACAGCTGTAATATTGCTGACCGCAAGACTCCTATGCAGAACTTTGAGTTTAAGGCTGAAAACCGCGTAGCTCCCGCTATCAAGGTTGCTCGTCCGAAGGTACTTATTCCTGCATTCCCCGGTACAAACTGTGAGTTTGACAGTGCAAAGGTTATGCGTGATGCAGGTGCAGAGCCTGAAATCATTGTTATAAATAACCTTGATTCTGCAGGTATCACCGCAAGCGTTGATAAGTTTGCAACCGCTCTTAAGGATGCACAGATGGTATTTATCCCCGGTGGTTTCTCCGGCGGTGATGAGCCTGACGGCAGTGGTAAGTTCATTACTGCAGTCTTCCGTAATGACGCAGTAAAAGAGGGCGTTACCGATTTGCTTGAAAATCGTGACGGTCTTATGTGCGGTATCTGTAACGGCTTCCAGGCACTTATTAAGCTCGGTCTTGTTCCTTACGGTAAGATAATTGATACCGATGAAAACTGCCCAACACTTACTTACAATACAATCGCTCGTCACCAGTCGAGAATTGTACGTACACGTGTAGCATCAAATAAGTCTCCGTGGCTTGCTTTAACCGAGGTTGGTGATGTTTACAACGTGCCGATTTCTCATGGTGAGGGTCGTTTCCTTGCAAGCGAAGAGCTTATTAAGAAGCTTGCCGAAAACGGACAGATTGCAACACAGTATGTTGATTTAGAGGGTAATGCGACAAGTGATGTTCACTTTAACCCCAACGATTCAATGTATGCTATCGAGGGTATTACTTCACCCGATGGCAGAGTGTTCGGTAAGATGGGTCACAGCGAGCGTATCGGCTCGGGTCTTTATAAAAATGTTCCCGGTAACTATGAGATTCGTATGTTTGAATCTGCTGTTAAGTATTTCAAATAATTGAATAAACGCAAAAAATCACGGCTGTCCGAAACGGACAGCCGTGATTGATTTTTACAAGGAAAAATATTAAACTGAATATTTTTCTTTATACAAATTGTAATCGCTTATAAATTCTTCATTCGGGTGGCTGGTAACATTTCTCAAATACTTATGTGCATCAAGCTTGGTTGAATGAAGCTGTAGAGTATAAACCGCTATATTGGAGCAGTGGTCCGCAACGCGCTCGAAATTTTGCAATAAATCAGTAAATACAAATCCTAACTGAATTGTACATTCACCATTTTGCAAACGGTCGATATGCTTTGATTTAAGGTGATCGCGCAGCTCGTCAATTATCTGTTCAAGCGGCTCAACGTGTGCTGCAACAGCAGGGTCTTCGTTTATAAACGAATCTACCGAGAGGTTGAGTATTTCGTGTAAAGCATCCTCAACAACACGCAATTCGCCGTAAGCATCATCAGAGAAAATAATATTTTTTTCCTTTATTTCGGTAGCAAGGTCGAGGATATTAAGCGCATGGTCGCCTATACGCTCAAAGTCACCTATGCTGTGAAGCATTCTTGCAACTGCGTGTGAATCTTCTTCGGAAAGAGCATTGTTGGATAAACGTACCAAATATGTACCAAGCTTGTCCTCGTATTTATCGATAAGTGTTTCAAGCTCTTTTATATGTTCTGCTTTTTCGATGTTATAGTCGCTTAAAAGCTCATTAGCACCTATGATAGCATCTCTTGCATAGTCTGCCATTTCAACAGTAAGTCTGCGGCATTCGGAAATAGCAAGCGGTACGTTGTTGAACAAACGCTCGTCCAAGAAAACGGAATGCTCCTTTTCGGGAGCGGATTTAACCGTCTTTTCGCAAAGTCTTATAAGTGCCTTGCGGAAGGGAATAAGTAGTACGGTGTTTGCGCTGTTGAATACGGTGTGTATCATAGCGACCGCCCACATAGGGATAAATATTGCAAGCTTATCTGCAATAAACAATCTTGAAACGTAAAGCAGTATCATGCAAAGTACAGAACCCAATACATTTACATAAATGTGCATTGCAACAACGCGCTTTGCGTTTTTATTAGTACCAAAGGAGGAAATAAGGGCTGTAATACAAGTACCTATATTTGCGCCTAAAACAAGCGGAATAGCCATTTGGAAGGTAATAGCGCCACTCGATGCCAAAGCTTGAACAATAGCTATTGTTGCGGCAGATGACTGTATAACGCCTGTGAAAACGGTTGAAACAAGTAAAGCTACAATAGGACTTTCAAGTGTTGCAAGGAAGCTGTTAAATCCGTCAAGATGGCGAATGCTTTCCATTGAAGAGCTCATAAGCTCCATACCGGTCATCAAAACCGAGAAGCCTATGAATATAAAACCTAACTGTTTTTGCTTTTCCTTTTTTGAAAGCATATGCATAACAGTGCCTGCAAAGGCTAAAAGCGGGGCAAAGGTCATAGGCTGTAAAATGGTTAAGAATATATTTCCGTCACCCTTATCAAGACCCGTTAAACTCAAAAGCCAAGCGGTAAGAGTTGTTCCCACGTTTGATCCCATTATTATGCCGAATGAGTCTCTGAAGGCAACAATGCCCGAGTTTACAAGACCTACAAGCATAACCGTCATAGCGGATGAAGACTGAATAGCTATTGTAATACCTGCACCCAAAGCAAAGCCTAAAAACTGATTTTTAGTAACCTTGCGGAGTGTGCGCTCAAGTCCGCCGCCTGCCATCTTCTCAAGACCGTCAGACATAACATTCATTCCGAAAAGGAAAAACGTAAGTCCGCAAAGAAGCATAACAACGGTCATAAGTATTTCAATTTCAAAGCTTGCACTTGTTATTTTAAATTCCATATTTTCCTCCTAAAATCTCTCATCTCTCTATATAGGTATGTTGGAAATTAAAATTTAATTTTCTCTGCTATATAATTTTTAAGGTCCGAAATAGCAATACGCTCTTGCTGCATAGTGTCACGGTCACGAACAGTAACACAGTTGTCCTCAAGTGAGTCAAAGTCATAAGTGATGCAGATAGGTGTACCGATTTCATCCTCACGGCGGTAACGCTTACCGATAGAACCGGCATCATCAAAATCAACCATAAAGTCAGCAGCTAATGCGTTCTTAACCTCTAAAGCCTTTTCAGAAAGCTTTTTGGAAAGCGGTAAAACAGCAGCTTTAAAGGGAGCTAAAGCACCGTGGAGGCGAAGTACATTACGAACATCGCCCTTTTCATCAACTTCCTCGTCATAAGCATCGCAGAGGAATGCAAGCGTTACACGGTCTGCACCCAAAGACGGCTCAACAACATAAGGAACATATTTTTCGTTAGTTTCAGGGTCGAAGTACTCAAGCGGCTTGCCTGAATGGTTCATATGCTGTGTAAGATCGTAATCGGTACGGTCAGCAACACCCCAAAGCTCGCCCCAGCCGAACGGGAAGAGGAACTCAAAGTCGGTTGTTGCCTTTGAATAGAAGCAAAGCTCGTCTTTATCGTGGTCACGAAGGCGCAAAGCGTTTTCATCCATACCAAGATTTATGAGCCAATCGCGGCAGAAACTACGCCAATAATCAAACCACTCAAGGTCGGTACCCGGCTTGCAGAAGAATTCAAGCTCCATCTGCTCAAATTCGCGAATACGGAAGATGAAGTTACCGGGAGTGATCTCGTTACGGAAGGACTTACCGATCTGCGCGATACCGAAGGGCATCTTGCGTAAGTCGGAGGCCAAGCGGTCTTAGGAAGACAAAAGCTCCTGACAAC
>JAZSKL010000038.1:0-2716 GCA_045534855.1 Acutalibacteraceae bacterium | reverse complement strand
TTATCTCACTCCTTTACAAAAAGATATTCACCAGCACCAACAGGCTTTTCGTCAATATACAATGTATCAGCCGTATAGTTGGTATATACCGATACATTGTTATCAAATTTTGTTCTACGAAGACCGTTTTCTAAAATGCTGTGGCTTGAAATTTTAGCATTTTCAACCGATTTAAAATCATTCTGATATTTATTGATATCATCCAAAATATCCTGCTTTATATCCTTATATACCGAACCGTAAAAAGCAGATGAATGACTGTCAAACAGTTCAGTACCGCCGTTATTTATCAAAGTATAAGATAAGCCTGCACCAATCTCGGCAGCCGATAAAATCATATTATCGGAATTAACAGCCAAATTAACAGACGGTGTTGCAATCGGTATATAACCTTTAAATACAATGCCGTAAAAAGGAACATCGTAACTGAACATATTATTTTTGGACGAGGTAATCGGTATATCAAAAATAATATCAGAGCTTGCCGCCGCATAATCGTTTGCTTCGTTAACGGCAACGGAATGCTTCTTTTTAAGCTTGTTAATAGCTTTACTTACATCGTTTGCCATATTTCCTTTATTGAAGTATTTAACTTCGCTGTAATCGGAGTAGCAAACCGAAGAAAGTGTATCAAGTCCAAATCCCTTAATCCCGAGTGACGAAAATTCCTCTGAAAGATTATTACAGATTTCAGGTATCATCGACCTTGAAACAAGCAAATAAGAATCGTGTTCAACTGTTTTTTTACGCAGGTAAATATTGTAATAATACTGTTTTATTTTCTGTTTATTCTGCGCAAGTGCCGCATCAAAGCTTTCATAGACACCTTCGCCCGATTCACCAAACCCTAAAACATCTGCGTTGAAAAACAAATTACAATTGTTCTTCTTTGAAAATGATGCTAATTTTTTAAGTCCGTCAACACCGCCGAGATCATCATTTACGGTATAACCGCCGGCAATTGTTGTAATATCTATACCGCTTTCACCAAAACCAATTAAATCAACATTTACCGAACCGTCTACCTCTTTTTTAAGTTCTGAAATGATTTTCTTAGCCTGATTTAAGGTTGTAGTTTTAAAAAATTCATTATACTGAAAACCTAAAAAAGTCTCGGTAACATTTGCGCCGCCAATGAACTTCAGGTTAAGAAGCGAATCGCTTATATCGGATTTCATACCGTATTTTCTAATCAGATAATCACGATAGGCATTTGCCATACCGATATATCCCGAATTTTCTTCACCGTTAAGTATATGAAAAGCCACACTTACAGTATCCTGTGACATATCATTACTATACAGCTTCACCTGTTGTTCTTTTTTGATTTTCGACCACTGATAAGCGCGAAATGCAAACTTTGACCACACACTGCTATAACCTGTATTCGCAGCCCCGACTTCTGCCTCAACAAATGCGTGTTCCGCACCCTTTTCAATAATTGCACATATTGTTGAGTTGTCAGAAATTTTAGTGCCGTAAACTGCCAAACGGTTTTCAGGATATATTTCGGTATCAAGCTCGCGTTCTCTGTAACGCGTTGCATCGTTGCCGTATAATTCTCTGCTATATGTATATGAGCCCATTTCAAGCTGACATGGTTCAACTATTGCGCCAGAACCTGACGGAATAAACAAATAACCGTTTTGTGATAGGTTATCAATACCGCAAGCATAAGGTGCTAAAGAAACACTGTATAACAGATGCTTATCCTCTGTTATTTCGGATGATTTAACAGACATCCTTACAACCGAGTCTATAAAGGTATACTCAACAGGAACCGAAATTTTAAACTCCTCAAAGAAGTATGTTACCTTTACACCGTTTTTAATTTTTTCAACATTATAAGTACCGTTTTGGGTACAATCTGTATATGAATATGCGGTATACGCTTTTGCGGCAGTAGGCTCGATATATTCAATGATAATCGGTGATTTTACCTTTGAATGAAGCTTTATCGGCATACCGAACTGGTCATAACGCACCTGATTTGATTCTAAAGGAGAAGTTGACCAAACAACCTCACCGTTTGCATTTTTTAGTGCTACAGAAGCATTATCGCTTACAAACTCAAAGGTATATTCACCGTTTTGTGATATAACGAAATCATCACTTAATAAAAACTCTTTAGGCGACTTATATATATCATTATTAACCTCGGCTATACCGCACGAAGCAAGTGTGAAAGGAAAAATAACAAATGCAAAAATCAAGCATATATACTTTACAATTCTCAATTTCCTTCCTCCTTTTATGAATAAAAAATCTCACTTGCAAGCGTTATAATAAATCCGCCGAACTGCTGAACCAAGGTTGCGGTAATAAAAATTATAAATATAACAACAACCATACCGAACAGCGATAACAAGGTTGTACCAACAAAGCGCGAAAATGAAAAATCATGGATTTTTATACTTCCAACGGCTATTATTACACCAAAGTAAATCAGACTGATAATATCAAAAACCATCAAAAATCCGGCTTCATTTGATACGAGGAAATGTGATAAACCAAGGAATACAAGATTATATATAATTAACGGCAACAACGCATAGGAAACAACACAGAATATCTCTTTCATCTTTCCTATACCGCCGAACAACACGACAAGAAGAAAGAGAGGAACCCTACACTGACGATAACTACTACCTCCTGGCCTACCATGACGGCAAGCTCAAGCATAACCGCGAGGATCGCATGGAAGAGGTGCGGATCG
>JAZSKL010000164.1:0-4733 GCA_045534855.1 Acutalibacteraceae bacterium | reverse complement strand
CATCATCCCCTACGAAATATAAATTCATTTCATAATATATTTTTTCGGTATTTCGCAAGTGCCATACCCTACGATATACCATTTTAAGATACTATTGATTTAATCCCTTTTCCCTGCCCATACAAATTCTTCGCATTCTTTCGGTCAGGGCTTTATAATCGGTATCCTGTGCCATTTTCCACTCCCAATTATTTCCTTTTGTTCCGGGGGTGTTCATACGCGCTTTATTATCAAGGCACAGCCAATCCTGCATTGGAATTACAACAAGCGCCGCACGCGAGCGCATTGCAAAATCTATCATTCGAAGTGCCGGTACACCCTCTTTTTTAGGGGTTATACCGTCAAAATATACCTTTTGTTTAAGCGGTGCTTCATGATACCAGCCGAGTGCTGTTTCATTATCGTGAGTACCTGTATAGCATACGCAGTTGCGGTTATAGTTTTTGGGTAAAAATCGGTTTTTTATATCACCGTCAAAGCAAAACTGAACCACCTTCATATTAGGGAAGCCGCACTTTTCAACAAGCTGTTCAACATCGGGCTCTTCGCCGCCCAAATCCTCGGCAATAATCATAAGGTTTCCGCAGGAATGCTCAACCGATTTCCAAAAGCTTATTCCGGGTCCATGCTCCCAAACACCGTTTCGGGCATCGGGCGCGCCGTAAGGAATTGAATAATAGCTTGCAAAAGCCCTGAAATGGTCTATTCGCAGTACATCATAAAGCTTTGAGCAGAATTTAAGCCGTTTTTTCCACCAACTGTAATTGGTTTTTTTATGGTAGTCCCAATCATAAACGGGATTTCCCCAAAGCTGACCTGTTTCAGAAAATCGGTCGGGCGGAACGCCCGCTACTTTCATGGGGGTTAAATCTCTGCCGAGCTTAAAGACATCGGGATTTTCCCAAACATCTGCACTTTCAAGCGAAATATAAAACGGTATATCCCCGATAAGCTGTACGCCCATTTTTACAGCATATTTTTTCAGTTCAAAATACTGCTTATAAAACAGATACTGGGTTATACAGTAAAAATCCATTTCATTGCGGTGGCTCAACCTGAAGCCCTCTAATGCGTGAGGCAGGCGGTAGCGCAGTTCTTCGGGGAAACGCGATAAAAGCTCGCCGTATTCATCGGCAATACAGGAAAAAAGCGCATAGTTTTGTAGCCATAACGAATTTTCCTCTAAAAAGGCTTTATAATCCTTGTTATCCTTATCAAAGCGTTCTGCTGCCTTTTTTAAAAGCGGTATTTTTTCATTTTTAAGTTTTTTATAATCTACCCGTTCCGAAAAGCTTTCTTCGGGCAGCTCATCAGCCTTTAAAAGACCGTCACGCACCAAAAATTCAAGGTCAATAAACAATATCTCACCCGCAAAGCAGGATGAGGATTTATAAGGCGAATTGCCTTCACCTATCGGAACGATAGGCAAAATCTGCCAATACCCCTGCCCTGCTTCACAAAGAAAATCGATAAACTTATAGGCTTCTAATCCCAAAGTGCCTATTCCGTATTTTGACGGAAGCGATGATATATGCAGCAGTACGCCGCATTCGCCCTTATCCTTTGACCGCACCTGCCGCCACTCCCTTGATAATATATTTTTGGCAGGTAAGATAAAAAATCACTACCGGCACAATAGCAAGCACAAGCATTGCCATCATAGCGCCCATATCTATTGAGCCGTAACCGCCCTTTAAATACTGAATTGCAATAGGAATGGTTTTATAATCGCTTCCTATAACGAGGTTTGGTAAAAGATAGTCGTTCCATATCCACATGGTATTAAGAATGGCAACCGTAACGGCTGTGGGCTTTAATACCGGAAAAACTATTCTCCAAAAGGCGTTAAAGGCATTACAGCCATCAATTGTTGCCGCTTCCTCAATACCTAAAGGCACCGATTTTATAAAGCCTGCAAACAAAAATACCGAAAGTCCCGAGCCGAAACCCAAATATATTAAAATAAGACCTATCGGGTTATCAAGACTCAAAATATTTGCTATTTTAGACATTGTAAACATTACCATCTGAAACGGTACTATCATAGAAAATACAAACAGGTAGTAAAGTATCGCGGTAAATTTACCCTTTATACGAACCAAAAACCAAGCCGTCATAGAAGTGAATATAATTATTGCCGCAACCGAAAAAACCGTTATAAACAACGACCAACCAAAAGCCGAAAAGAAGCCTGTATCCGCAATACCGCTTGTATAATTTTCGAGCTTTACATAGGTTGTATCGTCAGGAAGTTCAAACGGGGTTTGGCTGATTGAAAACTTGGATTTAAAGGAATTCATCAATACAACAAGCACAGGCATTATAAAAAGTAAAGCCAAAACCGAAAGAAAAGCAATTATTATAAGCTTTGAAAAGGTACTGCTTTTCATCAATGCTCGACCTCCCTGCTTCTTGTAAGATAAAGCTGTAAAAGGGCTATTACTGCAACTATCAGGAAAAATACAACCGCTTTAGCCTGTCCTACACCCTCATATCCTATTCTGCCGTAAAAGGTTTTGTAAATATCAAGGGCTACCATACTTGTTTTCTCACCCGGCGCACCTGCGGTGAGAGCCAAGTTCTGGTCAAACAGCTTAAAGGAGTTGGTTATGGTTAAAAAGAGGCAAATAGTGATTGACGGCATTACAGACGGTATAATAATGTGAAAAAGAAGTCTTGAATTTGTTGCACCGTCAACACGCGCCGCCTCTAAAAGGTCATCGGGGATGTTTTGAAGCCCTGCTATATAAATTATCATAACATAGCCTATCATTTGCCAATTCATCAGTATTACAAGGCCCCAAAAACCAAAGCTTGCGCTTGAGGTTATTGAATAACCGTAGCGGTAAAGAAAACCGTTAATTATAAGCTGCCAGATATAGCCTAAAACGATACCGCCTATGAGGTTAGGCATAAAAAATACCGTTCTGAAAATATTTGTACCCTTAATTCCCTTTGTAAGCAGTAATGCGAGCAAAAATCCAAACAAATTTATACTTATTACCGCAACGATAACAAATTCTACCGTAAAAATGAGCGCGCTTAAAAATTGAGAATCACCCGAAAAAGCACGAATATAATTTTCAAGCCCTGTAAAGCGCGCATCGCTTACCGTTCTGAATTCGCAAAACGAAAGATAAAGACCCATTACAAAGGGAATTAAAAATGCCGTTACAAAAGCCGCAAGCGTAGGCAGTAAAAAAAGCCACGACCATCGTTTTAATGAATGATACATTTATTTACGCTCACTCTTCCATTCATCCTTAACGGTTTTTTCAACCTGCTCGTACTTTATATCGCCCTGAACATACTCAAGCAAAGCGCTTCCAACCTTTGTTTTATAAACATCGCTTGGGAAAGAGTTGAATACCCAAGCAACGCTCGTTACACCCTCATCGTTCATATATCTTACAACCTCACGCGCAAGCGGGTCTTCGGGTTGTTCCTCAACAGAAAAGGTATTAAACGGAGTTATAAAGCCAAGCTTTTCGGAAACAAGCTTTTTGCCCGTTTCGCTCGAAAAAAGCCATTCAAGAAACGCAAGGGATGCCTTTCGCTGTTCCTTGGAAGCTTGCTTGTTTATTGCAAAATTACTTTCCGTACCAATGCAAAGACCCTGTCCCGATTCGCCCTCAACACCTGTATAAATCGGCATAAATTTAATATTTTCAGGCTTTACAACATTACCGGAAACTCCCGAAATCTGCGACCACGCCCAGTTTCCGTTCTGAACCATTGCAACCTTACCGAGCGCAAACTCCGCCATTGAATCGTTTACCGATTTTGAACCCAACAAGGTTTTGGGAGTTATTGAGTTATCGATATAAAGGTCGAATATATTTTTAAACTGCTTTGAATAACGGAACGCAATTTCTTTTGAGTTAATACCTGCCATAATGGGATCTGAATAGTCTGTATTATCCTTTAATTCATAATAAATCGGCACATTAAGCAAATGGTTCTGCCAGCGCCACTCTTCACCAGCCGAAAGCGAGGTTGATGCAAAAACACCGTCAATGCCAAGCTCTTTTTTCTTGGCGGTCATATCCTCAACAACGGTTTTTAAATCATTAAAATCCTTGATTTCTTCGGCAGATGAAATAGTATTATTTCTGTTAGGCAAAGCAAAATATTTTTCCATAATTGCGTTATTATAAATGATGCCGTAGCCCTCAACAACGTAAGGCACTGCATAAACACCGTCACCGTCCTTTACGGCAAGTGACTTATCGGAAAGATAGGAATAAAGCTTACTGTCCTTAATATCAAGGCAGTAGTCCTTCCAGGAATTATAACCGATAGGACCGTTTATCTGGAAAATGGTAGGGGCATCGGTTTTTGCAATCTCGGATTTGAGAGTCTGCTCATAGGTATTGGCGGCAGCCGTTACAATCTTTACCTCAACACCTGTTTCTTTTTTGTATATACTTGCAATTTCCTTATACGCATTTGCCGATTCAGGCTTGAAGTTAAGCAGATACACCTGAGAGCTCTTACTTTTTCCGCAACCGGCAAGAGATATTACAGATAAAAGGCTTATTATCGCAAGCAAAAATGATATAATTTTTCTTTTCATAATGTTTCCTCCGTTCATCATTTCTTTTTATATCTTGCCACATAAAATAAAAAAAATACTAAATTTGAAAATTTTATAAAATTTTACTTGACATTAGCCTATAAGTATGATATTATAATCAGGCGCTCGAAAATGCTGGTGTAGCTCAGTTGGTAGA
>JAZSKL010000278.1:0-3994 GCA_045534855.1 Acutalibacteraceae bacterium | reverse complement strand
TTCGGTCCGTCATCAAAAACTAAAGTAACATATTTTTCCATATAATCACCTTTTCTTTATAAATCACCATTTACAATGAATTATGCCGTTTTCAACTTCCATATCAACACCATACAGTTTTGAAAGTTCTACCAATCTTTCGGCAATATTTGTATCAAAATTTACAACAGGCAAGCCCGATACCGACTTATTATTCTGTTTATAGCAAGTAATTGGAAGCAACTCAAGTTTTGTAAGTTTTCCATTTTCCATTTCCCAATAGGGAATTATTGCTTCTTGACATATATTTTTTTCCATTAAACCGATATTAAAATCTTTAGAGCGTGTTTTTATCAAAGAATAAATACCATCGCCAGAAGTTAAACCATACTTTGAATAAAAATCTTCAGGTGCAAACTCAACACTATAAAGTTGAAGTATAAAATCTCCTAAAGAATAGAAAATAGGGCGTTCTTTATAAACTTCAATACCGCGTAATAAATGTGGTCCGTGACCTATTATAGCATGAGCGCCGCAATCAATACATCTACGGCAAAACTCCTCAATAAATTTAGGAGTAATCTCTAAATTTATATCTTCCATTTCGTGCGTATGCAAAGAAATTAAGATATAATCGGCCTGTAACTGTGCGTCAAAAATTGCTTTTTCTACACGTTTCATATCTGTTTCGTTTATAGTTGTAATCTGTCCTGTTTTTTCGCCAACCATAAAACGAATATTTTCCAAACAACAAACATCATCAGGCCAAGGACTTAAATAACCGTCTTTAATATCATTGATAATTTCGTTATTTATACCCGTTTGGGTGCCCACTCTTTTAATAACTTCAAAATCATCTTTAGTAACAATTTGAGTTTTATTATAGCGAAGTCCGTTTATACCAGGTCTTCCTTTAACCCTTTTTGATTGAACACCTGCCATCATTGATGGGTCAAAAGTTGTGTTTACACTAATTAGTGCCACACGGCCATTTTTAGTATCCAAATATTTAGGGGCAGATGCCTCATCTAAATTTCTTCCAACACCGCTTTGTACTAAACCTGATGCTTTAATATGTTCAATTGTCTTTAATAATCCATCATAAGAAAAATCCATCGAATGATTGTTATTAAAATTAACCATATTAAACCCAAATTTTTTAAGGTCTTTTAAAACACAAGGATTTGTTCTAAGATATGTTCCCCCTGAAAACTGCGAAGCATAGCACTCCCCTTCTTCGTTAAGGGTTGTTTCGAGATTAAAGAAACGAGCATCACCTTTTGAAATAAAATCTTTTATTTCCTCAAAACCATTATAATCTTCAGGAATATTTTGTTGAATAAGTGCATCACCGACTGCAGTGAATTTCATACCATATCAACTCCGCTAATTAAATTTCACATATAATTGAAGCTATTCGTTTGGCAGACTCGGCTAACGAATCAATTTTACCATACTCAAAAACAGTATGTCCTTCCTCGCCGGCTGCACCGATAGAATCCATACAAGGAATTCCGCAAATGGTTAAATCCGATGCATCAGAGCCACCATTTCTTTTTCCGATTTCCAATGCCTGTAAACCATTTTTTACAAAAATCTCATTCGCCCTGTTATGTAACCAAAGATTTTTCTCATTAGGTTCCATTGGTGGTCGAAGATTAGTCAAGGTCATTTCACAACTGCAACCTTTGATATAAACCGTATTTGTAATTTCCTTTAATTTTTCTACTGTTTCCTCATATTGTTCATTAGTAGAAAAACGAACACTCACTTTGAAATTACATTCCGAAGGTATAACGTTGATTTTATTGCCACCGCCAATAATAACACTACTGCAGGTAACGCCATCGTGTTCTTTTATCTTTTCAATTTCAATAATCTTATATGCCGCTTCCGCCACTGCATTAGCACCTTTTATAGCACTCGCATCAGTAGTAGCAGAAATTCCATTCACTTTAAAATTGAATACAGCGTGACCTTTTCTTATAAGGGTGGTTTTGCCCTCATAATAACTTTCGTGACCTTCAAGATTAAGAAAAGCCACAACATCCTTTGCTTTTTCAGCTATATACTTAATTGTCGCCTTATTTTCAAGACCGCTCCCCACCTCTTCATTACTTTGAAGAAGCATCATAACAGGTCGGTCTTTATATCCGCAAATATTAAGGGCATCCATTGCTAAAAATCCCGCAGCAATACCACCTTTACAATCGTAAGCGCCGGGGCCATACAATTTATTACCCTCTCGTCTTGCCGCAGGACTTCCAAAAGAACCTACGGGATGAACGGTATCCATATGCCCTGAAATAGCAATAGGTTGATTAGACGATTCAGAATTCATAGTAATACAAATCACGTCACCAAAACGCTCTTGAGGGAAAATTTCGATTTTCCAATCTCTTTGCTTGGCGATTTTTTTAAGATACTCACCAACCGCATCAACACCCTCTTTATAATCAGAGGGACTTTCGATATTGAGTATATCTTCCCATACGTCAACGTAAGTATCATTTAATTCATCAATCTTTTTAAAAACCTGTTTTACCATACCGCTCACCCCGAGTGTAGTATTTTTAAATATTAAAAATCAAGAATGGTTTTATCGCCGTATACGTTACCCCAATCCTTCTCAAAACCTGCAATTGCAGCATCTGTCATAGGATGAGTAATAACTGCCTTTAATACGTCATCAGTAACAGTAACGCATTGGCAACCTGAAAGTGCACATTTATGTACCTGTTCTGCGTTTTTGAAAGAAGCTGCAAGCACCTTGCAAGGTAAATCATAAATAGCAAACTGCTCTACGATTTGAGCTACAACTTCGCAACCGTCACCTATAATATTATCAAGGCGATTTACATAAGGAGCAACATAATCAGCACCTGCTTTTGCGGCAATAAGTGCTTGTGCAGGAGTAAAAATTGCTGTCATAAGAACCTTAATACCAAGCTTTTTAAGTTCCATTGTTGCCTTTAAGCCCTCTTCACAAATCGGGATTTTAACACAAAAATCGCCGCCTGATTTTTCGTTCATTAAAACTGCTTCTTCAACAATTTTTGAAGCTTCGGTCTGAACAGTTTGTGCAAAGAAGGTTTTATCGGGTCCGATAATATCTCTAATATCCTTTACAATATCCCAAAAGTTTCTATTTTCTTTTGCAATAATAGAAGGGTTTGTTGTAACACCTGCAAGAGGATAAAACTCGTTACAATGTCTTATAGCTTCAATATCAGCAGTATCTAAAATATATTCCATTATTAGTCACCTCAAATAATTTCTATATTGTTAATTTCACAGAAATTCTTAATAAGCTCGGTATTATCACCGTAAGAAATAATATAGTGCTGGCACATAACGTTTTGTGCAAACTTCTCTACATCGTCAATGAATATTTCAAGACCCGGAAGTTGGGGTGCGGGTTGTGTCCAACCTGCTTCTTCCCACTTAGGCGGAGTTTTACCCTCACCTGTCAAGAGATGCATATAATACTTTCCGTCCTCATAGAAAAGACGGCACATTGTAAGCTCGCCCGTCTTAACCTTTGAAACGTTAAGAATACCCTCTGAAAGCTCACCAAAAGCCGCAGGCATAACGGTTGTATCGCCCATTGTAACCTCTTTCGGAATATAGTCAGGCACACCTGCAAGCACGCTGTTTTCGAAGAATTCATAGAACTCTAAGTATGCTCCGCACTGACCTGTAAGTGCATTTACAATAAGCTGTGTAACATTACCGAGACAGTCATTTTCGGGAATTGTTGATACACCCTCGCAATCAGCAAGCAACATAAAAATTGGTGCTGGCGGGAAGCCTAAAAGTTTCTTCATACCGTCAACATCTTTAAGTGAAATTGCTTTATATCCACGCTCGTCAATGAGGGACTTAATTGCAAGATAATATCCTGCTGCCATTTCCATTCCCTCTCGCTTTGCGGGTTTTAGGAAATTCCATTTTGACATAACATTGTCTATAACCTCTGCCTTTTGCTCGGCGGCTATATTATCGTATCTCTGCT
>JAZSKL010000140.1:0-8139 GCA_045534855.1 Acutalibacteraceae bacterium | reverse complement strand
TGAAGTAGCCGACTTTGGTATAGGTAAAGTAAACGAATTGGGTCTTCAGTTGGTTGTTTATATAAATACCGAAAGGGTTTGCGCCAAAGAAATGGTCCTCCTTCCCCACCAAACCTGTCCCGAGCATATGCACATTCCAACCAACGGACAAGAAGGTAAAGAAGAAACCTTCCGTTGCCGTTACGGAGAAGTTTATCTTTACGTTGCGGGCGATAAAAACGTTGAAGAAATGAAGGCAAAACTACCACCAAGTGATGTTTCGGTATTTCATGAAATCATTTTAAAGCCCGGTGAACAATATACAATTATGCCTGAAACATGGCACTGGTTCCAAGCAGGTCCTGACGGCGCAGTTATTTCCGAATTTTCCACACGCAGTACCGATGAAACCGATATTTTTACCGATAAAAAACTTGTAAGACAAACTGTCATAGAGGGATAATAATATGTTAGTAAATTTGAACGACGTACTAAAAAAAGCGCAACAAAAACATTATGCAGTGGGACTTTTCAATACTATCGATACCGATATGTTGCAAGCCGTAATTGCTGCAGCAGAAGAACTAAATTCACCGGTTATTATCGGCACTGCGGAAGTTTTACTTCCCTACGGTGAATTAAAATTAATAGCCCCCGCAATGATTGCTGCCGCAAAAAGAGCAACCGTTCCGGTTGTTGTTCATTACGACCACGGTCTTACATACGAGCGTTGCGTTGAGGCGTTAAAGCTTGGTTTTACAAGCATTATGTTTGACGGTTCGGCAAACGATACCGAAACCAATTTAAAGGAAACAAGAGAGCTTGTAAAGCTTGCTCATGCTTACGGTGTTACGGTTGAGGGTGAAATAGGTCACGTTGGCGAAGCTGCAACAAATGACGGTGCAGTTTCTGATATGTATACAACTCCCGAAGAAGCAATTGATTTTGTTGAGCAAACGGGAGTGGATGCGCTTGCTATCGCAATAGGTACAGCCCACGGTGCTTATAAGACCAAGCCCTGTCTTGATATTGAGAGACTTAAATCTATAAGAGCAAGCCTTTCAACACCGCTCGTTCTTCACGGCGGTTCGGGACTTTCGGATGACGATTTCAGAAACACCGTAAGAGAGGGAATTGCTAAAGTTAATATTTTTACCGACCTTTGCGTTGCAGGGATTGAGGGTATGAAAGAGGGGCTTAAAAAGGAGCTTCCGTATCTTGAAATCAGAAATTTAAAGGTTGAAAAAATCAAAGAGGCAGTTAAGAAAAAGATATTACTTTTCGGTTCGGATAATAAAGTTTGAACTTTAGAAAATAATGGAAAAACAGCTATAAAAAAACGTCAATTTGCTAAAGATTGGCGTTTTTTTGCATTTCTAAACATAAAAACGAAAAAATCAAGTCGATTGTTTATATACTCGGGGCATTTTTTTTAGTATAATTTATTATGAAAAATATCGTGCAGAGGTATGTTCTATGGAAAATAAACTAATAAAACTTAATTGGATGGTGGGTGATTGCGGTAAGGATAATCATACTCCCGATTGTATGATAGTCGCAACAGTACCCGGAAATATACAGTGCGATTTTGCACGCGAATATAATTACAAGGATGTAAATGTAGGCGATAATTTCCACCAATACGATTGGATGGAGGATAATTATTTTCTATACGAAGCAAAATTGCCTGCAATATCTAAAAATCAGAGAATGATATTCAAATCCTTGGGTATTGATTATGAGTATGAAATACTTGTAAACTCTAAAAGCATATATCATTATGAGGGTATGTTCCGTAAGGCTTTGATTGATATTACGGATTACCTTACGGGTGATGATACACTCGGGGTTTTGATATATCCGATACCGAGAGTTGAAAATCCCAAATATTACGGTGAGCTTAACCGAACCAACGCATCTCAAAGCTGTAAGCCTGCCGTTAGCTACGGTTGGGACTTTCATCCAACACTTGTTGTAAGAGGTATCTGGGAAGAAACAGGCGTTATAATTACCGAGTGCGGATATCTTGATGATTGGAATATAGATACATACCTTGCTGATGATTTTTCTAAAGCTTTTGGTGATGTAACGGTAGACTATAAGGGAGCCGAAAGTTATAAAGTATCACTTGAAGTTAAATCTCCTGACGGTGAAACGGTATTTACCGCATCTTCTGAAAATTGCGATAGTATTCACTTTGAAGTTGATGAGCCGAAGCTTTGGTGGCCTAACGGTTACGGTGAGCAACCGCTTTATGATTTTAAACTTACAGTTTTGCAAGGCGGGGAAGAGGTTGACAGTATTTGCTTCAAACGTGGCTTCCGCAAAATAGAACTTGTTCCTTATGAAGGCAGTTGGGATGAACCTATCATATTCCCGTCTCCTGCGCCCAAAGCACCACTCACCTATAAAATTAACGGCAAGCCGATATTCATTCAGGGCAGCAACTGGGTTTGCCCAAAAATATTCACCGGAACACTCACAAAAGAGGATTACGATATTCAGCTTAAATGGGTTAAGAAAGCCAATATGAATATGGTACGCTCTTGGGGCGGTGCAATAGTAAATAAAGAGCCGTTCTTTGAGCTTTGCGATGAATACGGTATTTTGGTATGGCAGGAATTCCCGCTTGGTTGTAACTATTACGATGCTACAAAGAAATATCTTGCAACACTCAAAAATGAGTCGGAGGCAATTATAAGGCGTGTAAGAAAACATACCTGCTTGGCTCTTTGGTGCGGCGGTAATGAGCTGTTTATGCAGTGGTCGATGATGACAATGCAGGAAAAAGCACTTCGTCTTTTAGACAGCCAGTGTTATCTTTTAGACCCCGATACTCCGTTTATTCCTACTTCTCCGATTTCGGATTTTGTTCACGGTGATTACCGCTTCTATAATCCTGACGGAAGAGATATTATACAGATGATGAACGGTTTTGTTACTTCGGGTTATAATGAAATGGGTTGCGGCGGCGCCGCCGATATGGAAACCATTCGTTATGTTGTTCCCGAAGATGAGCTTGACCGATTTGAAAAGGGTACAGCTTGGGAAACCCATCACGGTATAAACGCCTGGATGAAGGAATCCCACCTTTACTGGGATACGATAGAGAGTTATTTTGGTAAGGGACTTAATTTAGAACAGGTTGTTGAGTATTCAAGACTTATGCAGGCTATCGGCTATCAGTACATATATGAAGAGGCAAGAAGGCAGTCTCCGAGATGCTCTATGGTTCTTAACTGGTGCTTGAATGAGCCGTGGCCATCGGTTGCAAATAATAATATACTCAATTATAAGGGTGAACCAAAACCGGCATACTTTGCTATATGCAATGCATTGCGACCCTCTATGCCGAGTATAAGATACGGTCGTTTTGATTATAAGAACGGTGACACGTTAAAGCTTGAAGCTTGGTGGTTGAATCAGCTCACCTGCGATGTTAAGGGAAAACTTGCTTTGAAGCTTAATTTTGACGGTAAGGATACCCTGCTTAAAGAAATTACGGTTAACGAAACCGCAGTTGATAAAAGTATTAAACTGTTTGATGCAGAATGTGTACTTAATTCCGAAAAACAGCAGTTGTTTACCGTAACGGCTGAATTTACAGCAGATAACGGTGAAACGGTTGCTTCGCAGTATACAATGCTGTATAGAGTTTAAATTTAAAGATTTGGAGGAAATTATGAAACGAGTAATTGTTCTATGTCTTACGCTTGCATTTCTCCTTTCGTCATTGCCTATGAATTTTGCATCACAGGCAGCAGATGATTCTACCGAGGCTGTTATCTGGGAAGATTTCAGCCGCCGTAAGGTTGGAGAAAAATTTGATGACGATCAGGTTATCTGTGCGGAAAAAGAAGGCTCTGCCGTATGTGTTAATACACTTGGCGCTTTAGGAGCCGTGAACGCTGTAAAGTTTAATTATGATTCTCTTCGCGGTTATCATAACATAACGGGCGATCAGGGCTTTAAGATTGTTTATAATGAGCCGAAGTCTCTTGAAAATATCAGTCATATAATTTATTATTTCAGAATGCCTGTTTCCCGTCCTGACGATCAAGGTAATAACTGGGGTAAAGCCGGCGTTGCAATAATGATGTATCTTGGCGGATACGATTGGGCAAGCTTTAAAGATAAAGCGGAAATAGAAATACTTTCTAAAGACGGCCATGAATGGAAAACTCTCAAAACCTTTGGTATGTATCTTGACCTTCCGAGCGGATTTGAGGGCTATATAAAAGTAGGTATTGATGATTATAAGTCGGATAAAAATCTTAACGAGCTTTCGGTTCATCAGACCATTTTGCAGTTCTCAAATATGGGCGGTATAAGCGGTCCGGGTTATCTTAACGCGGTTTACGGTGTTACTAAAAATACCAATAGCCTTAAAGTTAAGCTCAATGGTGAAAAAGAAGGCAGATACTATACAACGGGTGTTACCGATAACGATTTAAAAGCAAACCGCAAGCTTATTGATAATGCAATGCGCGCAGAGGTTTTGCATACATTCAGCTCCTACCCGATGGGTTATGACCTTGATGAATACGGTGTTATGGCATATCAGCATAAGCGTAATATAAACTCGGTATTAGCTCCTAATGTAGGCGGGCTTTTAGGCTATCCTTCGGTTGAGATTTCTTCAAAAACCCTTGGCGGTATAAGAGACTCCAACCCTTTCTATGAACTTAAATATCCTGCTTATACATACGCAGATGATATGGAAGCGATCCTTTTCTATATCAAAGCTGCAAAGCCACATCCCGGTCAGCCTGATGTTTCGACCTTCCGATTTAATATATACACAACCAAGGGTGATGAGCATATCTGGACACTTCTTGGCGAGGGTAAAGCTAAATACCTTGAAAAGGGAAGTAAAAAGTGGCGTGTTGCCGAAAGCGATAGTCAAGGAATTATGTTTATGCCTGCCAATTTTGAAGGCTTTGTAATGGCAGACCTTTCCGAAATGAAAATGAATCCGATATACGGAAATAACGAAGGAAGAAGTATGGTTTCTTCAACCTTGCAGTTCCAGGCAGTCGGTGGTCTTGCAGGTAACTGTTATGTAGGCGGTATTTATAAGATTACCAATAAAACCGATAAGCTTGAAACACTTATTACATTTAACGAATGTGATGTTTATTCTTTGAGTGACGGCGAAATTGCAGATGATAGCGACCTTATTGTTCAAGGCCCGGTAATCGGTGAGCCAACAGATGTAATTCCTGTTGCAACCACAACCGCGCATACTTCTAAAGTGACCGAAATAACAAGTGATTCAATTGTTGTTGAGTATGATGCCGTAAAGGGTGCATCAAATTACCGCGTTGATGTTTATGAAAACGTAAGCGATGGTATAGACAGTGCAGTTTACCATGCCTGCGCGCAATCGGTTAAGGTTTCGCCTAATGAAACAAAGGTGACGGTAACGGGTCTTGAATCGGCTAAACGATATTATGTTGTTGTAAGTGCTCTTAACTCCTTGGGCGAACCGTTTGAGGTATTCAGTTATCACCGTATAACAACAAAATCCTCAAGAGCAAATACAGGAAATACCGTTGTAAATGCGTTTAAGGATACTTCAGGTATCGATGCAAATGTTATTACAATGGAAAAGGATTACACCGTACTTATAATTATTATCGCGATGGCTGCAGTAGCAGTAGTTGGCGGTGCGGTAGTAACTGTAATGGTGGTTAAAAATAAAAGAAAGGGTGGCGCAAAATGAAAAAGATTAAATTAGTAGCTTTGGTTTTAACAGCTGTAATGATTTTTTCATCTCTTTGCGGCTGTGTAACACAAAATGCACACGTTACCCTTAAATTTGATGCAATCACAAGCGAGCAGGATAGTATGCTTCGCTACAATCCCGACCGTGGTTGGCGCGGTGAGGCTTATGTTAATGTTGGTAACGCAGGTTCTGACGGACAGACCGTTCAAACAGACCCCGCAGGCAATATAAGAAGCTTCGCAAAAAGATATGCGGAGTACCCCTCCACTATTTGTCAGGTTTATTTCTACCTTACTGCATTTAAAAATGATTCTGTTTTGCCGGATTATGCTTTTGAAAATATGCAAAAGTGTTTTGATGCGGCAAAAGAGCTTAATATGAAGCTTACAGTTCGTTTTGCTTATCAAGGCAGTATGGATGGTACGGGCGAGGCAGAGGATGATGTAATGCTTGCTCATATGAAGCAGTTAAAACCTTTCCTCCAGAAAAACGTTGACCGTATTCACGTTATTGAAGCAGGATTTTTAGGCGTTTGGGGCGAGTGGCACTCCTATAAGCTTGAGCACGATAGAAAGAAGCTTATAAACGGTATTATTGATATGACGCCGAAGGAGCTTTACGTGCAGGTTCGTTATCCCGGTATAAAAAATCTTATCAGCAAAAACGATGAGAGATATGCCCGCATAGGCTTCCACGATGACAGTTTCTTTGGTTACAGAAACTGCGGTGATGCCGCTACTTTAAATCCCGGTGAGGACGATTGGAATCAGGTTATTGCCGAATCGCCTTATGTACCTGTAGGCGGTGAGTGCTTCTGGGGTTATGAAAACAGTGAAGAAATCGATTCTCACGATTCAATTATTCAGTACAGCGCATTCCGTCAGAATTCTTTCAGTATCTTCCATAGCTTTATTGAGGGAGATTTAGGTTATTCTGCATACGGAACAAAGAACTTCTATCCGTTAAAGGATTGGTTAAATGAAGAAATAACCGAGGAATGGCTTGAAAAGAACAATATTACCTATGCACCAGGCTGGTTCTTAAATTCAAAGGGCGAGAAGATTACCCGTTATGCATTTGATTTTGTTGCGGATTATCTCGGCTATAAGCTTGAATTAAAGCAGGCTGAAATTAAGGGTGAGCTAAATACAGGCGGAAAACTCAATGTTAATGTAGAGCTTGTAAACTATGGCTTCTCAGCAGCATTCCATATGCAAAGCAGTCTTGTTATCCTTGATGAAAAGGGTAAGATAGTAAGTGAGGTAAAAGCCGGTGATCCGGAAAGCTGGAACAGCCGTAATCCTTTGGATTATAATGACGGAAAATTGCTTACCCATTATATAAACGGTAAAATTGATTTACCTGATTCTTCAGGAAAGTACAGTCTTGCTGTAAGACTTTGCAACAGCGAAGGCACAGGCGCACGTTTTGGTAATAATTTACGGTATAGTAACGGTTGTACCGTAATTTATGATTTTGAAATTTAATTTAGGAGGAAACAAAAATGAAAAAAATTCTTGCTGTTCTTATGAGCGTATGTATGCTTTTGGCAGTTGTCGGTTGCGGTGGCTCCGATGATAAGAAAAAAGACAACCAAATTAAAGACGCGCTCAAGATGGAATGGACCGAACAGGAAAAAATGTTCGAAAAAGCCAAGGGAACAACCATTACAAAGGTTGGCTCTATGGACGATATGAACGAGTATGACAAGCAGGTAACTTTGGAATTTATGGATAGATACGATATTTCTATCGATTGGATTCCGATGGGTTACAGCGAGTACACCTCAAAGCTTCCGCAGATGGTAGCCGCAGGTAATCCGCCCGATACAGGCGTTATGACCGATGCTACAGCACTCAACTTTATGTACAGCAATATCGCAGCTCCCATTAACGAGTATCTCAAGCTTGATGACCCTTACTGGGATAAGGATATTCTTAACAACTTCAAAATCGGCGATAACTATTATGCAGTAAACACCGCAGAGGTTGATACATTCTTTGTTTACTACAATAAGACCTTGTTCGAGGAGCAGGGAATCGATGATCCTTACACCCTTTATCAGAACGGTCAGTGGACATTTGATAAGCTTCGTGAAATTGCTAAAAAGGCAACTATATACGAAAGCGATAACACAACCGTAAGCTGCTACGGTATCGGTACACATTATAAGGAAGTATTCGCTCTTGCAAACGGCGGTAATATTATTGAATATGATGCCGCAAGCGGAAAGTATGTTTCTAAGGTTGGTACTGCAAACACCATTTACGGTCTTAACTTCTATAAGGATTTAATTGCAGACGGTTCTATGGAGCCCAGCATTGCAGGCTTTACCGAGTTCCCCGCAAGACAGATTGCTATGTTTGTTGAGCGTCCTCAGCACGCTATCGGCGCTTATGACCTTCTTAAAACTATGAAGGATGAAATCGGTA
>JAZSKL010000157.1:0-2461 GCA_045534855.1 Acutalibacteraceae bacterium | reverse complement strand
TAAGACTTGTTGGTGTTAAGGTTGTTTTAGTGCATGGAGGCGGACCTTAAATTACCGAAATGCTTAATAAGGTTGGTAAGGAGACTGTTTTTGTTGACGGACTTCGCGTTACCGATAAAGAAACTGCCCAGATCGTTCAGATGGTACTTGCAGGTAAAATAAATAAAAGCCTTGTAAATCTCCTTGGAACAAAAGGCGGCAGAGCGATGGGTATTTCGGGTATTGATGATCACCTTATTGAAGCAAAGGTTAAGGATGAACGCTTGGGCTACGTAGGTAAAATAACAAGTGTTAATGTTAAACCTATAACCGATTTGCTGGATAACGGATATATACCTGTTGTTTCAACTGTTGCTTGCGATCATGAGGGTAATGTGTATAATGTAAATGCTGATACTGCTGCTGCATATATTGCAGGTGCAATGAAGGCTGAACGTCTTATAACCATGACCGATATTGCAGGTATTTTAAAGGATAAGGACGATCCGACTTCGCTTATTCCCAATGTTACTATTTCACAGGCGGTTGAGCTTTTCCGTGACGGCACTATTTCAGGCGGTATGATACCAAAGGTTGAGTGCTGTATAGATGCTATTCATCGCGGTGTTGAAAAGGTAATTATAATGGATGGTCGGGTACCTCATTCATTACTTATAGAAACCCTCACCGATGAAGGTGCAGGAACAATGGTTACCGGAGATAATTATGATGAGCATTAAAGAAAATGACAGTAAATTTATAGCTAATACTTATGCCCGCTTTCCTATTGTTTTAGCAAGCGGAAAGGGTTCTTTGGTTTATGATGAAGAGGGAAAAGAGTATATTGACCTCGGTACAGGTATTGCGGTAAATACTTTTGGTGTTGCCGATGATGAGTGGGTTGATGCCGTATCAAAACAGGCGGCAAATATTGCTCATACATCAAATCTTTATTATTCTGCACCCGATGTAACACTTGCAAAAATGCTTTGTGAAAAAACCGGTATGAAAAAGGTATTTTTCTCAAATTCAGGCGCAGAAGCAAACGAATGTGCTATTAAAGTAGCAAGGAAATATGCCGCAGAGCATAAGGGTGCAGAGTATAATACCATAATTACCCTTAAAAACAGCTTTCATGGCAGAACTATAACAACACTTTCTGCTACAGGTCAGGATGTTTTTCATTCGCTTTTCACCCCTTTGACCCCCGGCTTTGATTATGCCGAAGCCAATAATGTTGAGGATATTCGCGCAAAGGTTGCATCAAATAAAACTGCCGCGATTATGATTGAGTGTGTTCAGGGCGAGGGCGGTGTAATGCCGCTCTCACAGGAGTTTGTTGATGAAATATCCAAACTTGCTAAAGAAAACGATTTACTTATAATCTGCGATGAAGTACAGTGCGGTAACGGCCGAAGCGGAGCTTTGTATGCCTATATGAACTACGGTCTTTCTCCTGATGTTGTAACCACCGCTAAAGGTCTTGGTGGCGGCTTGCCGATAGGTGCTACCATGCTGTCTGATAAGGTTGAAAATATATTTGCTCCGGGTGATAACGGTTCAACCTTTGGTGGTAATCTTGTTTGCTGTGCAGGTGCGGTAAGTATTTTAAGCCGTCTTAATGATGATGTTTTTGATGGTGTAAACAAAAGAAGTGAATATATTATCAATTCTCTCAAAGACTGTGACGGTGTTGTAAGTATAAGCGGTATGGGTCTTATGCTCGGAATAGAAACCAAAAAGGATGCAAACGATGTTATTGCATATTGCCGTGAAAACGGAGTTTTGGTTATTAAGGCGAAAAATAAGGTTCGTCTTTTGCCGGCGCTTAATATACCTTTTGAGCTTTTGGAACGCGCAGTTAATATTATTAAAAATGCTGTAAAGGAGTAATAACAATGGATTTTAAAGGAAGAAGCTTTTTAAAGCTATTAGATTATTCACCCGAAGAAATTGCCTGCCTTATTGACCTTGCGGCAGAGCTTAAATATAAGAAAAAAGCAGGCATCCCTCATAAGCTTTGTGAGGGAAAGAATATTGCTTTAATATTTGAAAAAACAAGCACAAGAACTCGTTGCAGCTTTGAGGTTGCAGCTTACGACCTTGGTATGGGTGTTACATATCTTGATCCCACAGGCTCGCAGATTGGTAAAAAAGAAAGCATTGCTGATACTGCTCGTGTGCTTGGCAGAATGTATGACGGTATTGAGTACCGCGGATATGGTCAGGAGATTGTAGAAGACCTTGCAAGATATGCAGGCGTTCCTGTATTTAACGGTCTTACAAATGAATTTCATCCCACTCAAATCCTTGCTGACTTCCTTACAATTAAGGAGCGTTTTGGTAAATTAGAGGGTATAAATTTTGTTTATCTCGGCGATGCTCGTTATAATATGGGTAATTCTTTAATGGTTGGTTGTGCTAAAATGGGTCTTAACTTTACCGCATGCGCTCCCGAAAAGTATTTTCCTGATAAGGAACT
>JAZSKL010000324.1:0-6878 GCA_045534855.1 Acutalibacteraceae bacterium | reverse complement strand
GTCTTCCTTTCTGTTTTTATTTTGAACATTGCCCGGTGAATTTATACAACAAATTGTTGTGTATGAATTTCAGAATGGGCTGCAAATACTATTTACATCCGGAGGTGATAATATGGACAAAAACGAAATGCCGGTGGGCTTTTCAATGGCATTGGCAATGAATCCCGAGGCGATGCAGAAATTCGCATTGCTCAGTGAAGATAAAAAGCAACAGATAATCGGGGGAACACACAAGATAAAGTCTAAAGAAGAGATGCACAGTTATGTAAACAGCATTGTTTCGGATATGAACACTTAAGATATTGTCGTGATAAGCTAAAAAAACAGTCACGCAGAGCAATATTACACTACGTGACTGTTTTTCAGAATAAAAAATTTAATTGAACTGCGAGTGATAAAGTGAATGGTAGAAGCCCTTTTTTTCTATAAGCTCTTCGTGGTTTCCCTGCTCAATAATCGTACCGTCCTTTACAACCAGAATGGTGTCCGCATTCTGAATGGTTGAAAGTCTGTGTGCGATAATAAAGCAGGTTTTGTTTTCCATAAGCGCCGTCATAGCATTCTGTATCTGTATTTCTGTACGGGAGTCAACGTTGGATGTTGCTTCGTCAAGAATAAGAATGTGAGCCTTTGAAAGGAAGGCACGGGCAATGGTGATGAGCTGCTTCTGACCTTTTGAGATATTAACACCGTCATCGGAAAGCACCGTATCATATCCGTCGGGAAGGCTTCTTATATATGAGTCAATCTTTGCAGCTTTTGCCGCCTGATATACCTCTTCAGGGATGGCATCCTCTCTGCCGTAAACGATATTATCGTATATTGTACCGCAGAAAAGCCAGGTGTCCTGAAGCACCATATTAAACGCAAGCCGCAAATCACTGCGCTTAATATTTACTGACGGTATGCCGTCTATAAGTATTTCACCGCTTTGGTGGTCATAAAATCGCATAAGCAGATTGATAATAGTAGTTTTTCCGGCACCTGTAGGTCCAACAATGGCAATAGTCTGACCGCACTTCGCCTTTACGGATACATTTTTTAATACGGTATTATCTTTTATATATCCGAAAGTTACGTCATTAAGAGAAACATCGCCCTTGACTTCCTTTAATTCTACAGCATCGGTCGTATCTTCTTTTTCGGGTTCTTCATCAAGAACGGCAAATACACGTTCTGCCGCGGAAAATGCGGATTGTATTTCGTGAAGTATATTTGAAAATTCGTTTATAGGTCCCGCAAATTTTCTCGAATACTGTACAAACTGCGCAACACCGCCGAGAGAGATGAAAAAAGCAGAAGCGGCAAGTACAGTGCCGTTTTGCGAGAGCATATATAATATTCCGCCCATAACTGCAACAAGGGTTAATGAAAAGTTATTTATTAAATTTATTGTGGGGAAGAGAAGTGCGCTGTTATATTCGGCTTTATAATATGCATCCATTGTTTCATCGTTTATTTTGTTGAAGCGTGAGGCTATAACATCTTCTGTACCGTAGGCTGAAATGGTTCTCGAACCTGTCAGCATTTCTTCGGCAAAACCGTTAAGCTCACCGTATTTTTTTGCCCTTTTTCTAAAAAGCGGGCGCACTACCTTGGAACGGTATTTTGTAAAAAGCAATGATACCGGAACGGTGAAAGCAAATATAAGTATCATAGGCTTTGATATCTGCCACATAAATAAAAGTGAACCAACAACGGTGTATAAGCTTGTCATTATCTGTATAAGGTCGTGAGAAAGGGTGCTGTTGATAGTATCTATATCATATGATAAATGGCTTATAATATCGCCTGTTGCATGGGTATCAAAATAGTTTACGGGAAGTGTTGTGAGCTTTTCAAATACCTGCTTACGCATTTTGTAGGTTATTCTTTGGCTTAATTGTATCATAGTTACCGAGAGTATATATGAAAGTAAAGCGGAAATTACATAACAGGCAATCATAAAGGATATATTTTTCCATACTGCGGAGAAATCCACTCCGCCTTTAGCTTCAATAGTATCAATTGCAGCTCCCGAGTATTTAGGGCCTAAAAGGGAAAGCTGGTTTGCTCCGAGTGTTAAAAGCAATGCCGTAATAAATAAGGGCCACTGCTTGAGAACATATTTACTTAATCTTATAAATATACCCTTTTTGTTTTGAGGTTTGTTATTATCATTCAAGGAAAGCACCTCCCATCTGTGAATCGCTTATTTCTTTGTATTCGGTGCAGTTTTTCATTAAGTCATCGTGTTTGCCGCATCCTATAATAACTCCATCCTCGATAACAAGTATCAGGTCGCAGTTTTTAACCGAGCTTACTCTTTGTGCTACTGTTATAACGGTTGATTGAGGAAGCGATTCTGCAAGGGCTTTACGCAGATTAGCATCGGTTTTGTAATCAAGTGCAGAGGAAGAGTCGTCCAATATAAGTATTTCGGGGCATCCTGCAATGGCGCGGGATATAAGTAATCGCTGGCGTTGACCGCCCGAAAGATTTGTTCCGGCGGTAGTAACCGAATGGGAATATCCGTCAGGAAATGAGGTTATAAAATCGTGTGCCTGTGCTATTTTTGCGGCATTTATTATATCCTCGCTTTTAATACTACGCCCGAAACGGATGTTTTCTTCAATAGTATCAGCATAAATAAAATCGTTTTGAAATACAATGCCAAACATTGACGTAAGCTCGTCTTTGGTGTAGGAACGAATGTCTTTGCCGTTTATGCGTATTTTGCCTGAATTTGTATCGTAAAAACGCATAAGAAGCCGCAATATAGTGGATTTACCGCTGCCGGTAGCACCTATAATTCCAAGCCTTTCGCCTCTTTTGAGACTAAACGATACATCCTTTATGTTATTTTCTTTTCCAAGATACGAAAATGTTACATTTTCAAAGGAAATATGAAGAGATGTATCTCCCTTGCCATCATCTACGGTTATTTTAAGTTCACTTTCTTGCCCGATTACCTGAGAAATGCGTTTTGCGGAAGCGGCACACTTGGTATACATAACAAACATTCGCGATAACGACATCATCGCCATAGAGATAAGCGTAAAATACTGCATAAACGCAATAACGGTGGTTGCTGAAGAGGTATTGTTTGCTACAAAATAAGCGCTGACGGCAACAACGGCTACAATACCCAAATTCATAAGCAGTGTCATAATCGGATTTACAACACCCATAATCATTCCGGCTTTGCTTTCGTTGTGCTTTAATGCCATATTGGCTTTATCGTAACGCTTGTTTTCGTAATCCACCTTTGAAAGCGCCTTGATAACGCGGATGCCTTGTGCATCCTCACGCACAACTCTCACCATTCCGTCAACCGATTGCTGTACCTTTGAATAGAGCGGAACACCCATTCGCGAAATGCTGTATACAACAAAAAATATCAATGGCATAGTAGCAATCATAACCAATGCCAATTTAGGGTCCATAAACAATGTTATTAAAGCTCCGCCGAGTAAAAGAATCGGCGCTCTGATACCCATTCTTTGCATCATTCCTATAAAATTCTGAACATTATATGTATCGGAGGTGATTCGGGATTCAAGGGATGGAATTGTAAAACTGTCGGTGCTTCTTGCCGAAAGATGCAATGTTTTTGAAAACAGCTCTTTTCTCATACGGGTAGAAAACATCATTGTTGTTTTTGCCGCCATTCGGTTTGCAACAATATTGCCGATACAGGCTATAAACGCACAAACTGCCATAAGAGAGCCAAAGAATAAAATTTTTGCGATATTATTGCTTTGTATTACATTTTCAAGTATATAACTTAATAAAAACGGTATTATCAATTCTGAAATTGTAGCTATGGTTTTTATAGTAATTCCTGCTGTTATTCTTTTGCGTAACGGCTTTAAGAATGTAAAAATCCACCTCATTTGCTTTCCTCCTGACTTTCAATGATTTTTCTTGCTTTTTCCTGCATACGCTCTAACACCGAGTCAAATATATCAAGCTCCGATTGCGGTATACCTTCGGATAACAGCGTCATCCATTCGATTGATGCCGCTTTGATTTCGGGAAGAACGCAGAGCATTTTTTCGGTAGGATGTACCGAAAACTGGCGCTTGTCATGGGGGAGGGGGGCTCTTGAAATATACCCTTTTTCTTCAAGAAAGTTGAGGTTTCTTGCAACGGTGCTTTTATTAACACAAAGTTCCCGAGCAAGCTCTTCTTGCGAACGCCCCGGCTCGCGGCATATAGCCAAAGCGAAGGCGTAATGGCTGCTTTGAAGGTCGGGTGCTGAAATTTTATTATGCCTATAAACCGCCTGCGAACGGCTTATATTATTAAGCATTTTCATAAATTTTGACATACAATACCTCTTTAATCATAATAGTTGCGCTCGCAACTGTTTTGTACGCAACTATTATAATTAAAATCTTGGTATAAGTCAATTGCAAATACAAATAAATTATAGCATCAGCAGGCTGTTATTTGTGGTAAGTGGGATAAGTTCAACTTTTTTATTTTTGATAGAGCCTTTCAAAAATAAAAAACTCGGGCTATTGTAAACACAATAACCCGAGCTCACTTGTACACCTAATCCGGTGACCAATATTTGTTTAGGTTTATTTATTTGGTATTTTTTAGTCTTGCTTTTGCTTCTTCAACAGTTTCTCCGTCTTTGGTTAGGTAAGCGTCAACAAACTTATCCTCAATTTTAGTGTAGCCTTTTACAACGCCCTGCTCGATTTTTTTATAACCGCCAACTACACCTTTTTCAATTTTTTTGTAACCGCCGGTTACTGCTTCGGCGATTTTTTCGTTTGCCTTTATAATTTTAGATTTAGCCATATTAGTATATTTACCTCCGATAAGATTTATTCCGAGCATCAGTATAATAATCCATACCGCCGTTCCTACAAAAATGTTTAATAACAAAATTTTATCTGCCTTCATGCCCGGAAAAGACACCAGCATCGATCTTTGCATTGTGTAAATAGAAACACAAGCATCAGAAAGAGAAATATTACGAAGTGTTTTTAATACCGGTGAAGCAGACCTCCTCGCCTTTATCATACCTATAATTGCTATTGTGATTTTACTGAATGTGTAGGTAGCAATAGTAATCATTATAATTTCGTTAAAAGCGGTGCTTTGATCGTTTAAGGCAGATAAAATATTTACGCCAACTATACAGAATGACAGCACCACCAATAGTATACCTGTAATTTTTCTTGAAAAAAATTCAGTATCGTAATTGCCGTTTGCTTTTCTTCTGACCTGTAATACGGAATACCTCGTTACAGTTAGTACGGTGTAATATGCACCTACCGTAATAAACCACCAAGAGTATGTCAAAAAACCGATAACACAGTTTCCAAGTGCGTAAACAAAGTTGAATGCAAGGCTTGTGTAGGGATTTTCCGCAATTTTTAATATTCTCATTTGATGCCTTTAATCATAGGTATGAGTGCAATCAGCATAATTATTCCAAGCAAACCAACAATGGTGCCCCAAATGATTTGCTGCCATACAAGGCACATACACATACCTACACCAAGCACCAATACGGAAATAGTGGCGTAAATAGCACGCAATACATTTTTACCGTTCATAGTCGGCAATTTTTTGTTCTCCATTTTGCACCAAATAAGTGCAGTAATAATGCCCAAAACAATACCGACACCGCCAAAAATAATACCCTCAATAAAGGCGTCCCATTCCGGCAGGAGAGCCATACACATACCAAGTGCAAAAAGAACTCCGCTTACAGTTCCCATAATGAGCGCAATAAAACTACTTTTTTTCATCATAAAATCTCCTTTCATTAAACCAACACTTGTGTTTTTATTGCGAATAAAGTATAATATTTTCTGAAGGGTAAAACAATCAATAATTTACCAACAAGTGTTGGAATAAAAGAAAAAGCGACCGTCAATTCGGTTGTAATTGTTGGAATAATGGGGAAACGATATGAATGTTAAGAATAATAAAAGGCGCCGTGAGTCACAGAAAAAAATCGAAAGGGCATTTATAGAATTATTGCAAAAGCGTGAAATCAAGGACATTACGGTTTCGGACATTGTTAAAATCACGCAATTAAACCGAAGTACGTTCTATGCAAACTATACCGATATATTCGACCTTGCCGATAAAACGCGTCATAAGTTAGAAAATGAATTTAGTGATTTGTTTGCAGATTATGATTATTTCAACGAGCGTACAGGCGCTTTAAAGATGTTTAAGCATATTAAAGAAAACCAAATTTTTTACAAAACTTATTTTAAGTTATGCTATGATGAAAAGCACCTTATATCGATATATGACAGCAAACGGGCGCAAAAGGAACAAATAGACCAAAATATTAAATATCATATTGAGTTCTTCAGAAACGGCTTAAACGCAATTATAAAGCTGTGGCTTGCCTCGGGCTGCCAGGAATCCCCCGAGGAAATGGCAGAGGTGTTAAAACAGGAATATAGAGGGAGATAAAAGCTTTTTTATTAGGGAAAATAAATAGTATAAAATTAAAAAAAGAAGAGCCTCAACTACGCAAATTGCGTGCCGAGGCTCTCGATTGTGTATAGACTATGAAAAAGATATTTTTGCTTGTTTTGCGTATGAATTCAAACTCTTACAGAAAATGAAATCCTTGCTACGCAAGGATGAAATCAGCTAACGCTGATGAAATCTTCGGCTTATGCCTCAGATGAAATTAAATCCACCCATCCGCCGTAGAGGCGGATTTCATCCAACGAAGTTGGATTTCATCGTTGAAGACGATTTAACCCACCCGCAAGGGTGGATTTAGTTGAAAAAGACCTTGTCGAAAGACAAGGTCTTTTTCTGCGAAAGGGAAACCAAACGGAGCAGAATTGAGGTAAGAGTAAGTAAAAGTATTCTACTTTCGTTTTGCCTTGATTAAATAAGCATGA
>JAZSKL010000022.1:0-10270 GCA_045534855.1 Acutalibacteraceae bacterium | reverse complement strand
TCTATTGCAGTTTCTACTTCTGAACAAACTGAACACTTTCTAATGCTTTTTCCATCTTTTGTGCAAGTGGCTTTATCTTTAATTTCCCAATTTCCAAATTGGTGTGTGTGTCCGTCTTCTGCAAGTTTTGCAATGGTTTTTGTTTCTATTTCTGAACAACCGCTATTTTTGCATTTTCTTTGCGCCTCACCATTTGCCTTTGTAGTAGGTTTCTTTGTTGTTTCCCATTCTCCAAAACTGTGACCAATCGGTGAAATGTTTGTTAAATCAATTTTAGAATCACAATCCGAACAATGATGAGATTTACTCCCTGTTGTCGTACATGTTGCCTCTTTATCAACAGTCCACTCTTTAGAATAATTATGTCCTTTAGCATCAACTGATTTTGTTTGTGTTACAGTACAATTATTGCATTTTCTTGATTGACTACCATCTTCTGTACAAGTTGCTTTCTTTATAGTTTGCCATTCGCCAAAACTATGTCCTTTAGCTGCAATCTCTTTTGTTTCCTTATATGAGCATTTAGCGCACTTCTTGGTTTGCTCTCCCTTGGTTTCACAAGTCGGTTGCTTGGTAGTTTCCCAATTTCCCAAAGAGTGACCGTTTACCTCTATTTCTTTTGTTTCTTTATATGAACATTTAGAGCAACTTTTAGTCTGCTCACCTTTTGTAGTGCAAGAGGGTTGCTTTGTTATTTCCCACTCTCCTAATGTGTGTCCTGTCTCTTTTGTGTCGCGATGTTCTTCTTTTTTACAAGTTGAACAAGTTCTTGTTTCGGTTCCTTTTCCCGTACAAGAAGATGGATTTGTTACAACCCACGCTCCAAATGTATGAATATCAGTTTTATTTATTTTTTCATTTTTAGTTATAGAACATTTTGTGCAAGTGAGTTTTTTATTGCCTTCTTTATTACAGTTGGGGATATCAGTGACAACACCCTCATCCCAACTATGATTAGGATTTTCTATATCACGAACCCAATCACATTTACTGCAAGTAGCATCACATTCGCTTGCATAGGAATGTGAACCTTCACATATAAAATGCCATTGGGCATTTTTAAACTCATTATTATTATTGAATATTTGCATATTATATTTACTAGTTGCATTTCCACTATACCACACATCTTTGAGCGAAGTGCAACCACAGAAAGCATATGAACCAACTGTATAAACGCTTATTGGCAAAACTATTTCTTGTATATTAGTGTTTTGAAATGCACCGACACCGATACTTGTAACACCATTTGGAATTGTTACACTTGTAAGACTTGTGCAACCATAAAAAGAAGAATAACCAATTTCCTTTAAACTATTTGGCATACTTATTTTTGTAAGCCCTGTGCAGTTATAAAATGCATATTCTCCAATATATTCAACACCATAAGGGATAGTAATAGTTATAATATCACTGCGATTTTTAAAGGCGTTATCCCCAATATATCTAACCGTAAAATCTGTTCCGTATTTAACAGTAGAAGGTATCGCCAAATCGGTTTTTGAGCCAGTATAACCTACAATATATGCCTTGGTATTAACTACAGTAAACTCAAATCCGCTACCATTGGCGTCCTTGTATATTGTTGCAGCATTCGCAGTTATACCAAATAATCCCATAGGGAAAATAGAAATTATTAATAATACCACTAAAATTGTTGATAATATTTTTTTCATTCTCAAAACTCCTTAATAAAAAAAGTGTGCCTCGTGAGAGACACACCGAAAAAGTGCAGTCCCTCATTGTTGTCACACAATTTCATCATCCCTAGGAATATGAATAAGAGAGAAACACCTTTTACCAAAGTATGTTTCCCTAGGGAATAATGAAATATGAAATTGCGTGACACCCATATTATACCACATTAATGCAAAATGCACAAGCATTGATTAGAATATTACTTTTGTATCTAATGGTGACAGTCTTGACCGGAAAGATAATGCCACACCCGACAGCATTTACCAAAGAGTAACGAGCAAGGTAAAAAAAACGGAAGACATAAATGTCTTCCCTACCAACAACAAAAGCGGCGAATAATCGCCGCTTTATGTATTCGGTTTATTAAAACTTAATTAGAATCCTTTATCGATTGTCTCATAGCAATCATCACAGATAACGATTTCTTTTCCTAAAACCTCTGTTTCGTGCTTCTCACCGTCAGACTCTTTACCGCAAAGATCACACTTAAAGGAACCGCAACCTGCGAGCAAAGCCATAGCCATAACAAGAGTAAGAACTGCTGCAATTATTCTTTTCATCAAAATACCCTCCCTTAAAAAAGTTCTAACGCATCAGCGCTACAATTACATTATATTACTTTGATATTTTTTGTCAATGGTATTATTAAACAAAAATATCCTTTAAAACTTTACCTAATGCCATCGCCATAGAAGCAAATCCCAAATCGTTAGGGTGGCAGTTATCTACTGTACCGCCGTCATTTGCAAACTCCATAAGAGCTCTGCCGTCAAGCAGGTAAACATTGTTATCGCCTGCATCCTTTGCATTCTGATAGGTAGTTTTTATTACATCAAGACGTCTTTCCTCATCGCTTGTAAGATAATATTTTGGTCTTGACATAATAACAATCGGCAACAAAGGATTAGCCTTGCGAATAATTTTAAACATTCTTTCGTGTGTATTTTTTAAATGCTCGGTTGACGGTGCGTTATGGTCATAGTCATAAACGAAAGCAGACATTGGAAGTGACTTTATATACTCGGCAATTTCATCTTCGCCTTTGGCATTGCCCGAAAATCCGAGATTCACAAAATCCGCATCAAACATTCTGGAAATAAAGCTCTGATAAGCGTTTCCGGGGCGCGAAGCGCATCCGCCCTGTGTAATTGAAGAACCATAATAAACAATAGGCTTTTCAATCTTATAATCAGACGGTGCCGTAACCTCTGCCGTTTCGCTTACACCTACATATAATTCGGTGACACAACTGTAAAGCGGGAAGTTTATGGTTATATCTCTTAAATCGTCATTTTCGAAATCTATAACGCTTTCGTAGCCATCGGAAATATTAAACGGAGGCGCAAAGGTGCGTATATATCTATCACCTGAATAAAGGTCAAAGCCGGCAGAGCCGGTAAGTGCAAAATGCGGCATTTTGCCTATTCCCATCATTTTAACAACTATTGCAACATAACGGCTGTTGGTTTTAAATCTCACTCTTCCGCCTGCAGTATTGGAATTAAGACCTGCAACACCCTCATTTACCGTATCGGCAATTTCCTGCGGCATTCTTCTGAATCTTCCGTTTTCATAAATTACGCCGTGAATAGAAAAAGGTGCTTTTCTTACATCGTAAAACCTTACATCATCTTTCCCAATGTTCGTTTCCAACTTGAAATTAGTATCAAGTTCTTCTATTCTTTTCATTTTAAAAACCTCCTATTATACGAAAAACAGCTTTGCTGCAACGAGCATTATTGCTAAAAATACAAAATTTATAAGTGTAAAAAGCCCTAAATAAAGCTTACTGTGACCGGGATAAAGAATTTTAAATTCGCTAAAGGTTATAAGGCTTGCAAGGGAAGCAATAAGCGTACCCGTACCGCCTATATTTACGCCCAAAAGAAGTGCGGGATAATCCTCTGTAAAGCGGGAAAGCAAAATTGCAGACGGCACATTGCTTATAGCCTGACAAGAGGCTGTTGAAACAAGCAGAGTATCCTTTTGAAGCAATTCCGAAAGAAATGAATTTACAGCATCTATTCTCGACATATTGCCCGCAAAAATAAAGAAGAAGAAAAATGTACCCAAAAGCGGATAATCAACCATTAAAAGTGCATCCCTATCTACCACAAGCAGAACAACCGGCACAATCGCAAGACCCAGCCAAAATGGGATAACCCTGAAAACAATGAGTATTGAAAGGGCAAAAAGCACCATATACAAAGCGGTTTTCTTGGTGTTAAGCGCTTCGGGAAACTCCTTATCAATAGCAAGCTTATAAGGTTTTACAAACAAGCAGGCAAGCACAAGAAGCGAAATCGCTAAAATAAACGAAGCTAACATAATCCCGCAAAATTCAAGTGTTGGAATATTGTAATATGAATACAAATAAAGGTTTTGCGGATTGCCGAATGGAGTTAACATTCCGCCGAGATTTGCCGAAATATTCTGCAAAATAAAAAGATATGCCATATAGCTTTCTTTTCCAACCGAATGCAAAGCAAAGTACCCGAGAGGCAAAAAGGTTATGAGCGCCATATCGTTTGCAATAATCATAGACCCCAAAAAGGTAATAACTATAAGCATTAAAAACAGCGTTCGCAAATTACCTGTGAACAGCACTAATTTTCTGGCGAGAATAGTAAAAAACTTAATGTTACGCAAAGCGCATACAACAGCCAATGTTAAAAACAGGCATGCAAGCGTGTTTACATCAAAATAATCTATGTATTCCCTATCGGGTGGCACTAAAAAGCAGGTTACTGCCGCAGCGGCAACCGCAACAAAAAATACTGCGTGCTTTTTTAAAATCCTTATAACAGATAACATCTTAAATTCCTTAACTTCCCTTAAAATCAAAATTCAAAGAAATTTTGCTCTATCAGTTTTGTAAGATCTTCACCATCGGCAATATAAGCATTTGCCAATCGTTTGATTTCATCCTGACCGAAATTGAAGCGGTCAAAAATACCAACTGTTTTCATTCCGATTCTTACCGCTGTTTCAATAGCTGTAAGTGAATCCTCAAAAACCACGGTTTTTTCGGTTTCGCTGCTAAAATAATCCTTTGCCGCAAGGTAAATATCAGGCTTATCCTTACCTACCCCTATAACACTGCAAGAAAAAATTTCATCAAAATATTTCTTTATTCCGCAATGCCCCAAAGCTAAATGAAGCAGATTCATCTCGGTAGCGGAGGCGATGCACATTCTAACACCGTTTTGCTTTAAATATTCCAAAAACTCAATAACGCCGCTTTTAAGCTGTACGCTGTTTGAATAAAAATCTACTATAATTCCATTTGCGGTATCCAGAAGCTCTTGAGCGCTTTCTCCAAGACCGTAATTCTTATGAATGAGTTTCATTGCATCTGTAAGCAAAAGGGTTCTTACCGTCTTGTCATCATCTTTTGTGGGTAAAAAGCTTTCATCATTCAAATACAGTTCACCAAAGCGTTTCCAAAGTATATCCCATAACATAAGGGAATCAACAAGCGTTCCGTCCATATCAAAAACGGCAGTTGTTATTTTCATATTCACACCCCAAAATTAACAATCATTATTATACCGCTTATTATCATACCAATGTAAATTACATATTTCAGCTTTACGGCATCCAACTTATCAAATACAAATTTACCGATAAAATCTCCTGCCAGACAACCTATAAGACCCAAAGCCGCATATCCGAGCAGTTCAAGGGTTATAATACCGTTTATTGCGCGCATACCGGTAGCATAAATATCGGTTACGGCAAAATAAAACTGCAAAGCCGCAAAATAGGAAATATTTTCCTTTGTAGCGTGGGTTATGTAAAGCACGATAGGCGGACCACCGGTTGAAAAAAGACCGCCCAAACCGCCTCCCAATACACCTGATATAACGCCGTTTTTTGCGGAGGCTTTAATCCTTACTTTTTTATTAAAAAGTAAAAAATAAATGCTTAATACAATTAAAATCACACCTAAAAGTATTTTAAAAATATCTTTTGGTACCAAGACCGAAAAATAAACCGCAAACGGAATAACAACAAGCGCAGATATAATTTGCGGTATCACGGTATTAAAAGGAATGTTTTTGCGGTATTTTATAGCATTATAGCCTGCAATAAAGCAGGAGAAAATTCCTGAAACTGCAACCGCAGAGGTATAAGACGGCATAAGATACGGCAAAAAAAGCATTGCAAAAATGCAAAGTCCGAATCCGCTTACGCGCTGAACAAAGCCTGCTCCGAGCCCAACCAAACACAACAGACTTATCTGTAATGTATCCATACTCCGCCCCCTTAATTAACTAATAAATTATATCACTTTATATCAAAAATGTAAAGACAGGAAAACGCAAAAAAACGGCAATCAAGCCAAAGCAAGACAACCGTTTTAATCAGATAATATTTTAAGAACATTGCTATTTACGGTATAACAATATTTGCTCTTCCGATTTCCAAAAGATAATCACCGCTTTTAAGAAGCTTTGCGAGCGAGAAGCTATCATCAGGTAAATATGCTGTTCTTGCTGCCGCAACTCCCTCGTGCCCTTTGTTTGGATGATGAAAATCCGAACCTGCAGTAATTACAGAAAAATTCTCTTTTTTCGCATATACTGCCGACATACCAACACGTGAATTATGGCTCGGATGAAGATTAAAAGCTTCGATTCCGTCTAAAAGCTCCGGTGCTACCGCTTCCATACCGTTTCTCATAGGATGTGCCTGAATAAAAAGACTTTCTTTCATAGAATAATTCTTCCTGAAATTTTCAACTCCATACGGCAAAAGTTCATAAATTTCCTCAAGCATTGATTTGTTTACGCCAAAAACAAGATAATCATTATTGTTTTCCGTAAATCTTATTTCAGCACCCAAATAAACTTTAAGTCCTAACTCGTCACCATATTTTTGGGTTTCGTTATAATCATTTAAAAAACGCTCTATATATTCTTCTTTTGAAAATATATCGGATAAAATAAAGTGATTAGTTACCGTTACGGCATCGTAGCCTAAACTTTTATAGGTATACGCCATATCCTTCGGCGTAACCTGACTGCAACCGCTTGCAGGGCTTGTATGGGCATGAAGCTCAATTCTATATTTATAATTTGAAGTAAGTTCTGTTTTCAACGCCTGTAAATCCATAATTACCCTCACATTAAACATATTATTGTTAAGTTTAATTATAGCATAAAATCGGTGTAGGCACAAGGGATAATGAAGCGCACATTTTGTTTCTTAATGTGCCGAAGGCACGCTTCATAGCCGAAGGTGACTTCGTTTTTCAAGCACCGCCTTCGTTGAAAAAACTCCTTGCGAAATCTCAAGGAGTTTTTGTATCTCGTGTTAAAAAACGATGATTTATTATAGTTTTTGATTTTAAAATTTATGGACGCAGACCCATGCCGCCCTCAAGTGTAAGGGTTTCACCATTCATATATTTAAAATCAGGAGAAGCCAATTGAACGCAAACACGACCAATTTCGGTTTCAGCGTCCCCAAAATGTCCGGCAGGCGGCATCTTTACATTTGCTTTAAATGCTTCCGGATATGCTTTTTCAAAGTTTTCAAGTTGAGCAGTCCAAGCAAGAGGGCATATAATATTAGTATTGATACCATCTCTTGCCCATTCGGTTGCGGCAACTCTGGAAAGTCCGCGGATGCCTTCTTTTGCTGCAGCGTAGGCACACTGGCCATAATTTCCAAACAAACCCGCACCTGAAGCAAAATTTATAATTGTTCCCTGAGTTTCCTTGAGATAAGGATAACATGCCTTCATATAATAAAATGTTGCATAAAGTCCTGAATAAATAGCTAAATCAAACTGCTCAGTGGTATGTTCTTGAATAGTAACACCGGAAGCAGATGCTTGTGCGTTATTGATCAGGATATCTATTCTGCCAAATTCTGAAATTGTAGCTTCTACAACTGATTTTGCAGTAGTTTCATTGTCAGATCCTGCTGCAATATCTGCAGAAAATATCAAAACTTTTATTCCATATTGTTTTTCAAGTTCTTCTTTTGCCTTTTCGAGTTTTGAAAAATTTCTTCCTGTTATTACAAGATTTGCGCCTTCTTTTGCATATGCAGTAGCAATTCCATAACCGATAGAACCACATCTTCCATCAGACAAAGTAGCAAATCCCGCTCCAGTAATAATAGCTGTTTTACCTTCTAAAAATCCCATTATAATTCTCCTTAAATTAACTTTTTATAGTATAACATAAATTTCAGAAAAAATCAAGGTGTAGCCTTGCATATAATCATTTTTTGCAGAATAACGTATATATCAATACGAAGGAAGAAACATATAAAGCTTATGCTTTGATGACATACCATTTGCAAGGTAAACGGATTACATATCAATGAACCTAATTTTCGTTTATCATATTATTAAGCCGTAGCAAAGTAAGTCTTCTTCGCATATATGGTGAATATTTAACACAGTCCTCAAATAGTTTTTGATTCTTTTTTATATCTTCGACCGTTATTTTACAACCTGCTTTCTCCATAGCCGCTCTGCATTCGCTATAGGATGGAACGCCTTTTATCGTTTTTACAATCTCACTCCATAATTCCTCAATTTTTTCAGGTATTACGGCATCTATAATATTATCCGGATGATTCATTTTTTTAATCTCATCCTGTAATGGACCGTAAAAATCGTAAATCTCGTCCCAATCTATACGCTCATATTGTGCCGTTACAGATGGTAGTTCTGCTAACTCATTATAATATTTGAGCATTTCTATGGTGCATACCCCTACGTCATCTCCGTGAAGATTAGGTATAATATTATCCTGCAATTCAATGCATTCTATGAGATGAGCTATTATATGTTCTGCTCCGCTTGCGGGACGGGAGTTTTGCATAAAGCTCATTCCGATGCCTGTTTTTAACAAGGCCTCAAAGATTTTCCCCGCTGTATACTCGTCATTAACGGTAACCTTGTCTGCCATATTCATCAACTCATCAACAGCATTACGAGTAAGCTGTGCCACTTTTTCACAGTATACTTCACCTGTTAAAAGATGAGATATTTTCCAATCCACAAGACCCATGTATTTTGCTATCATATCGCCAAAGCCGGCGGATTTAAGCTCTTTCGGGGCATTTGCTAAAATTTTAGTATCGCCTATTATAACCTCTGGACTCTTTGCAGGATAACTCGACTTAAAACCATTAGCAACAATGGGAGAACTGTATGATGCAAAGCCATCCATTGATGGTGCGGTTGCAAAAATACAAAGCTTTTTATTACATCTTGCTGCTGCCAATCTGCACGGATCGTTAATAGAACCCGTTCCTACCGACAAAACACCTATATCCTGATTTGAAATAAGATTTTCGATTTCTTCTACATTTTCCATTTTTGCCACACGCAAATTATCATAAATCTTAAAAGAGACATCAAAATCTTTCAAACTTTCTACTATGCCGTCTGACGCCTTTAATGTATTTTTATCTGCAACCAGCAAAAGGTTAGTGGGGAAATTATTTTTTCTTAATATATTTCCTACATCGTGAACTAACCCCGATGCTATTTGTATATCTTTGATTGCCGTTTTATGTTGAAGTCCACAGCCGCAATCGCCTGATATTGAATTGATAATTTTTAATATTTCAGGCATTTTAATCACTCCTCACATAATCTAACTTGAATAACAAAAGCACACTTCATAGCACAGGCTTCTTCGTTCAACAAGTCCTTTGGTTTTCCTTGCTGTGTATTGACAACCTCTGTCGCTATAATACGTAGCGCTGTTTCCGATAAAAAGTATTTTCAAGATCTATTCTTCCTTAGTAACGGTAAAAATATTGTTTCGTTCACTGACATAAGTATATATTTTTGAAGTTGATATGTCAAGCGGAGTTTATTTAATTTCCGCATATCAACAATGACGGACAAAAGTTGCTGCAATCGTTGAAATCGTTATAAAAAAATTCCCCACAGTTTAAACTGTGGGGATAATTTTTTAAATTCTAAAGCAATTATGCACCGAATTTAGCTACATTGAGCTTAACGCCGGGGCCCATTGTGGTTGCGAGAGTGCAGGACTTAACGTACTGACCCTTTGTTGCAGCCGGCTTTGCTTTAATGATTGCGCCCATAAGAGCATCAAAGTTTTCCTGAAGCTTTTCAGGACCAAAGGAAACCTTGCCGATGGGGCAGTGGATGATGTTGGTCTTGTCAAGACGGTACTCAATCTTACCAGCCTTAGCTTCCTGAACAGCCTTAGCAACGTCAGGAGTAACAGTACCTGCCTTCGGTGTAGGCATAAGTCCGCGAGGACCAAGCACCTTACCGAGACGACCTACAACGCCCATCATATCCGGCGATGCGATAACAACATCAAAATCGAGCCAGTTCTCGTTCTGAATCTTAGTAACGAGCTCTTCGGCTCCTACGTAATCAGAGCCTGCCTCTTTAGCAGCATCTGCCTTGTCGCCCTTAGCGAAAACCAAGGTACGAACGGTTTTACCGGTACCGTTCGGAAGAACAACCGCACCTCTAACCTGCTGGTCACCGTGACGGGAGTCAAGACCCATTCTAAAGTGAACCTCGACGTTTTCATCAAACTTAGACTTAGAGATGTCA